>JAESTR010000098.1 GCA_016763495.1 Kordiimonadaceae bacterium | reverse complement strand
CGCGCCTTACGATCAGTCCTCAAGTGGCATTGAACACCACCTACGGCGGTATTTATGATTTATTTTCATATACTTGCAGCAAAGCTTTAATTGCGTTTAGCCCATCTTCTCCAGTCACTGAAGCGTCCCTATTTTCTTCAATAGCGGCGAGGCAGTCTTCTAACTGAGAGGCAAAATGGCCAAAGGGCGGCCTTCCTGTAATTTCAACTTTTTGCATGCCACCTTCATTATTTAAATAAAGGGCATTGGTGTAATGAAAAATGCGGAGCGACCCTTTAGTCCCGTACACATGAATTGAACCGGGCTCGTTTTCCCAGACCCCTGCTTCAGATATACTATCATCAGCATTATAGCCCTGCCCGCCAGTAAACATGCCTTCGTTTGGCAGTTTAGTGCTGTATGTTGCCGCGTTGTAGGTAAGAATTCCAACAGCGTCGTTTTCAAAGTACATCGACATCACTTCGCTAATGGCAGGTGCGCCAGATAGTTGGCCTTTGCCCTCTGCTCGAACGATTTTAGACCCGGATAACCAGCTAAATATATCAATAAGGTGCACGCCGTGGTCCACAAGGCCCATGCCTGCCCCTCCGGGCCCACCTTTGGGGTAATGGATAGGCCCTAATTGCCGGTAAGCTGCTAAGCCAGCACCTCCGATAAGCTGTTCGGTCATCAGCTGCACGTCCCCAATAATACCAGCCTGTATTATCTCTCGGGCTTTTTTGACAGCAGGTAGATACCGGTAGCAGGAGCCATAAAATAGTTTTACCCCAGCCTCAGCACAGGCCTTTACCATGGCCTGCCCATCTTCCAGCGTTACTGCCAGTGGTTTTTCACACAGTACATGAAAACCGGCTGCGGCGACTGCAGACACAATTTCACCGTGCGTAGACGCAGGTGTTAACACCAATACTAGGTCATAGGTGGCCGCAGCCAGCAACACCTTATAGTCGGTATAGGCTGTAGCGCTGAAACGCGAGGCAACCTGTTGCGCGACATTTTCCTGTACGTCACACACAGCCGTAATATTTAGGGTATCAAGTAATTCGTAAGCATCTAAATGAACGGTTGCTACATCCCCAAGCCCTATGACAGCAATTTGAAAAATGCGCTTGTTCATTTGCTACCTTCAAGATTGGTATTTTGGGTTGTTGAAGTGAGATAAACGCCGCGCTGCGCGACATAGGCATGTGAACTTTTAAGCATGTCTTCACGAGTTTCACCGGGCTCAAAATCACGGATTTTTTTGGCGGGGCATCCAGCCCACAATGTGTTGGCCGTAACATGTTTGCCGGGCGTTACCACTGCGCCCGCTGCTACAAGGGCGCCGGATTCAACAATGGCGCCGTCTAACACCACGGCCCCCATACCTATAAGAGCAGCGTCTTTGATTACGCAGCCATGAATAACAGCGCTGTGGCCAATAGTAACGTCGTCACCGATGAGCACATCCGAGCCTTCGTCCCCATGTATAATAACGCTGTCTTGTATGTTACTGCGCTCACCAACAGTGATTGAAACTTCGTCACCGCGCAGCACTGCGCCAAACCATACACTGGCTTCTTTAGCTATTTTAACATTGCCAATGATAGAGGCTGTTGGTGCGACAAAAACGGTGTCATCAATATCAGGGCACGTGCCCTGATATGTGATTATATGCCCTGATGAATTCATTGCGGCTTAAGACCCATAATTTCTCGCGCTTCATCTGGCGTCGCTACCTCATACCCCATGCATTCAATGATAGTTCGAGCCCGTTCAACAAGCTGGCCATTGCTCGCAAACACACCACGGCTAAGATATAAATTATCTTCAAGGCCAACGCGCACGTTACCGCCAAGAAGAACGGACTGAGCCACCATTGGCATTTGCATGCGTGCAATTCCAAATGCTGCCCAGACTGCCTCTTTGGGTAGAAGCCCACGCATATAGGTGAGTGTTTCTGTCGTTGCCGGCAGCCCCCACCTTGTGCCCATAACAATTTGGTATACTGGCGTGCCGTCAAACAGGCCTTCTTCCAGCATTTGGTTTGCAAGCATCACATCACCGGGCGCAAACACCTCAATTTCTGGCTTAACGCCGAGGCCTTGGAATGCTTTTGCCATTTTGCGAAGCGTGTATTCACTATTAAGGTAAACAAGCGCTTCACCGCCATCTTGTTGGTTCTGTGTACAAACGTCCAATGAGCACATTTCAGGCCGGGCCATCTCAATGTGTTTCACGCGTTCTTCAGCGGGCGCCATATCTGTGCCGGGTCCACCACGGCTTTCGTCTTCAGGGTCAGGGAAAAAAACACCGCCCCCACCACACGTGATGTTCATCACCGCTTTTACGCCATTGTCCCTGACACGTGTCGCCATATCGAGAAAAAGATCAGGGTCACGGCTTCCTTCGCCTGTTTCAGGGTCTCTGACGTGTAAATGTACCGCAGAAGCGCCCGCTTGCTCTGCCTCCAATGCGGCATCGGCTATCTGCTGTGGCGTGATAGGAAAATTTGGATGGGCTTTATTATAAACCCCTTCGCCAGTTACAGCGCAGGTTAGGATAACTTTTCTACTCATGGGGATACTCCGTATTATTTATAGTCACCAAAAATCATATGAACTTGTTCGTCTTTCGTCATGCGCTGACCACCAAGACGAATAGCGTAAAACACCAGCCCTACAGCCATCCACAGCCCAATTGTAAGAAATTCAGCATTACTCATTTGTCCGGGGCTTCCCGGCACGACCATCAGCCCGATAAGGAATACGCACACAGCGATACTGGCCCATATGGTGCTTGTGTTAATGCGGTAGGGACGCGGCATTTCCGGTGCCGTAGACCTTAATCTTAGTGTTGCCAGTGATGTGATTAAGAGCGTTACACAGAAAATGAGTGAGCAGCTATTAACAATCAGCGTTAAACCGGCCTTCCCAACAAACGGGCCAATAAGCGCCGTTGCACCTACAAATTTTACCGCATTCGTGGGCGTATGATGCTTAGGGTGCAACCGAGCAAACCAATGCGGTATCAATCCGCCACGCCCTTGTGCGAACAAAATCCGTGTGGAGGCCATGAAAATACCGTTTAACGTCGACAAAAGGCCCAACAGAGCCGCTAATAAGACAAGTTTTGCAGCCCACTCATAGCCAAAGCTGTTGCGGAACACTTCCGCCATAGGCAACGTATCTTTATTCGCTAAAATGCCGTCAAGCACATCTGCGGGTGCGCTGTATGCTAGCGCTAAAATGACAAGCATATAAAATAGCACACCAATGAATATGGATACGATTATAGCCGTACCCAGCTGGCGAGGGTCCATAGATGCACCAGCTTCTTCTGCAGCCTGTGGGATGCAATCAAACCCTGCCAAGAAGAAGGGCACGACCACGATGACGGATGCCACAGCCGATATGGCCGCGATCCAACCTGTGTTGCCGCCCGTGAACAAAGGCTGCAGATTACTGACATCGCCTTTTACAAACGCAATCACAGTGAATACTGCTGTACAGGCCACTAGCGCATAAATTACAAAAGTCTGGAACCGCGCCATGTCCTTCATGCCATGCCAATTGAGCCAAATAACCCAAATGCCCGCGAGTAGCCCCGGTATAATGCTTGACCATCCAATGCTGTAACCGCCTATTTTGTATAGGGCCCCAGTAGCGAGAGATGGAAAGATAGATTCAACCATTGCTCCAACAGCGATCGTCTCAAAAGGTACCACAGCAATGTACGAAAGCGCTAAAGCCCAAGATGTAATAAAGGCCATGAACGGCCCGAATGCTTTATAACTGAAAGCAAGCTCTCCACCAGAGACAGGCATAGCCGTTGTGAGTTCAGCATAGCATTTACCAATGGGGATGAAGAATAATCCGCCAATTACGAATGCGAGTATTGCGCCAAGCACGCCCCCATCTTGCAGCCACTTGCCCGCATATACGACCCAACCAACGCCGATGATGACGCCAAAGCCGATAGCGACGTAATTTTTAAAAGAAACGACCCGCTCCAACTGCTCCCTCTCTGGCAGGCTGACTGTTGTGTTCGGCTCTATTTTTTTTTGCTGCTGCATTATTCTTCCCATTCTGCGTTGCCGCATACCCCGATTTTTTGGCCCGACACATGTTTTGCCCTATCACTCGCTAAAAATACCGCCATATCCCCTATTTCCGACATCTCAATCATCGTTCGCATGGACGTATACTTCAAAGCCTCTGCCTGCGCCTCTGTGTAAGAAATTCCCTGGGTTTCAGCTTGAATTCGAATAAGATTTTGCCCCCGTTCGTTATTGATTGCACCCGGCAAAATAGCGTTGCAGCGAATATTATGGGGGCCGAGTTCACGGGCTGCGTTGGTGGTGAGCGCCTCTAACCCCGCTTTCGATGCAACGTATGGAGCGCGAAACGGCAAGCCTGTGCGAACTGATGCTGTGGAAATATTGATGATGGCACCGTGCCTGTCACGTTTCATCCATTTGATAGCGCGTTTCATGCAATAGAAAGCGCCAGATAGATTTACGCGTATGCAGGCATCCCATGCATCATCGTCTAATTCATCCAACGATGCACGCTGTCCGCCGACACCGGCATTGTTTACGAGGACAGAAAGTCCGCCCCAACGTCCTTCAATATCAGCGAATAGTTTATCAACAGCTAATGGATCGCCAACATCGGCAACGCTTGCCTGCAGTTCAGAGTGTTTTGAAAGGGCCTGCTCAATGGCTTTTTCATTGATATCGCAAATATGAACTTGATCACCGTTTGCAAGGAAAGCTTCTGCGATGGCAAAACCAATACCAGAAGCGCCTGCGGTTACTAATACTGTATTAGTGTGTTGATTTTGGCTCATGTTTAGGGTCCTGCAAATAGCTTGAACAACGCCGACAATACCGAGTTATAAGCTATCCCTTGAAACTAGGGAATTAGCAGCAAAGACTCGGGAACCTGTTGGCGTCTGCAGATTGGCAAAAACTTCTATTGCCGTCCAATATATTAAAAATACTATTTGATATATTTTACATATATCTCGAATAATTTACGTCGGACAGATTTCACTGCAGTAGATGTAATGGCGTGTTGATAATTTCGGAACTGGGTTAATCTATAAATCAGGGCGGTCAGCAGCTTCCAACACAAAAGCTATCAATAACAATATTATTTATATTAGACCAATGACGTGATCTGTTTTTAGACTGGTGTAATTAATCTCGGCAGTTAACTGCTAGGCTTCGATTGCAATGAAACCAGAGACAGTGACTTTAGTATGCGGCACCTTAAAGCATCACTCAGAATACAAGGAAAACCCGACCAATGATTACCAAAACAAAACATTCCTATTATCAGGTCATTGGGTTAGGGCTTATAGGGACATTGGTTGCAGCTGCAATGCTGTTTAGTCTAGATGGTCTATCCCCTCGTTTTGCCGACAATGGGGTTAATCAACATGTCTGGCCCGGCGAAACATGGGAGAAGTCTTCTTTTAATGCCGAGAATATAGACGCAGCCGCCATTGAAGCCCTTGTTCAAGAACTGGAAACAGGTGCGTATGGTGCTGTCACAAATTTCATGCTGATTAGAAACGGCCGGGTGGTCGCTGACCATAAATTTAGCCCGGACCTAAAGTTGCCCGAAAACTCGCAAGGCCCCTTAGACCAGACGGAGGCTGAAACTCAGTATAATTACGACCATTTAGACTGGCACCCCTACTACCGAGGCACTGAATTACACACAATGCAGTCCGTTACCAAAAGTGTAACATCGGCTGCATTTGGGATAGCCGTAGATAGCGGAGTAATCCCTGATATCCATGCGCCTGCCATGCCTTATTTCAAAAACTATACCCATGATATGTCTGACCCCCGTAAAGGCGACATTACAATAGAAAACCTACTTACTATGCGCAGTGGCATTGAGTGGAATACCGAGGGCGGATACGGCAACAGCACACACAGCACTGACCTACTCGAGAGTTCCGAAAAATGGATCCAATATATATTGGATAAGCCAATGGAAACGACCCCCGGCTCCAAATACAAATATATT
>JAESTR010000097.1 GCA_016763495.1 Kordiimonadaceae bacterium | reverse complement strand
AGCATATTTTTGCAATACAGACCAGTCGCCCTCTTCCTTCAACTCGTCAACGATGTTGTAGGTTGGTGGCGCGATAACCAAAGGAGCTTTAAATTCAATTTTCTCGCCCTTCTTTTCTAGGTTCTTGAGCATTTGAGCGACAATTTTCAAATCCCCTTTGTGAACCATACAGGAACCGACAAAGCCTAAATCTACTTTTTTCTCACCCTTATAATATGAAATAGGCCTGATGGTATCATGTGTATACCGCTTGGATACATCTACATTATTCACATCTGGATCAGCAATCATAGGCTCAGAGATTTGGTCCAAGTCCACAACAAACTCGGCAAAGTATTTGGCATTATCATCTGGTGTCAAGGCCGGCTTTTCACCAGATTTAATCTCAGTAATGCGCTTATCAGCGATACCGATAAGACCCTGGAGCGTTTTAGCGTCATTCTCCATGCCTTTACCAATCATGATCTGAATTCTGCTTTTTGCTATCTCAAGTGATTCGATCAGCGTTGCGTCTTCTGAAATACAAATTGAAGCTTTCGCCTTCATTTCAGCAGTCCAGTCAGTAAAGGTAAACGCTTGGTCGGCAATCAGCGTCCCAATGTGAACTTCAATAACCCGGCCTTGGAAGACATTATCGCCAAATTTCTTAAGCATCTGAGCCTGAGTAGCGTGAACCACATCACGGAAGTCCATATGGTCCTTCATGCTTCCTTTGAAAGTGACCTTGACAGATTCAGGGATTGGCATTGTCGCTTCACCTGTTGCCAGAGCTAACGCCACTGTTCCAGAATCCGCCCCAAAAGCAACGCCTTTAGACATGCGCGTATGGCTATCACCGCCAATAATAACAGCCCAGTCATCTACTGTAATATCATTCAAAACCTTATGAATCACATCCGTCATGGCATGGTAGACACCCTTTGGGTCTCTCGCGGTGACGAGGCCAAACTTATTCATAAAGCTCATAAGCTTCGGGATATTTTCCTGTGCCTTCACATCCCACACTGATGCAGTATGGCAGCCTGATTGGTACGCACCATCAACTATAGGGGAAATCACTGTAGCAGCCATCGCCTCTAGTTCCTGAGAAGTCATCAAACCAGTCGTGTCTTGCGAACCAACAATATTCACTGTCACGCGCGCGTCTGAACCGGCATGCAACACGGTGCCCGGCGTAACACCAACGGCGTTTTTATTGAAGATTTTCTCTACGGCGGTGAGACCCTGTCCCGCGTGGGAGATTTCTTTAGAATCAGCAAAGACAGGAGGTATTTCGGTGCCCAGTGTTGTGGCTGCAAAGCTTTGTAGCTTTTTACCAAAAACAATGGCGTATGAACCACTAGCCTTAATAAATTCAACCTTCTGCGGTGTAAGCGCTGATGCAATATCAACAAGCTCTTTATCGCCGGTTTCATCATATAGTTTCTGCGTTTTTGTATTGATCGTCAGAACAGTGCCTGTGTCTACAGAGTAAGCCTGCTCAAGAACCGGGTCACCATTTTCGTCCTTGACCGGTTGGCTATTAGAATCTAGCTTTTTAACCCAGTTTTTCAGGTCAATTCCAATGCCGCCAGTAACACCGACCGTTGTTAAAAAGATCGGAGAAATGCCATTTGTTCCGCCAACTACAGGCGCTATATTTACGAAAGGCACGTAAGGACTAGCTTGTTTACCGGTCCATAGGGCAACGTTATTCACACCAGACATTCTGGAAGACCCAACGCCCATTGTTCCTTTATCTGCGACTAACATCACTCTTTTGTCCGGATGTTGTTTTTGCAGCTCTTGGATTTCAGCCTGTGCAGCCTCAGAGATCATGCACTTTCCGTGCAATTCACGGTCTGCTCTGGAGTGAGCTTGGTTACCAGGAGACAGCAAATCGGTCGAAGCATCCCCTTCAGTAATAACGTAAGTCACAATCTGTATTTCTTCATCGATATCAGGGAGTTTTGTGAAAAACTCAGCCTTGGCATAACTTTCCAGGATGTCTTTGGCTACCACATTCCCATCAGCATGAGCGACAGCAAGGCGATTTGTATCTGATTCGTACAAGAAAACCTGTGATTTAAGGACATCAGACGCTTGCCGAGCAATAGCGGCATCATCACCAAGCGCTAAATCAAGAAGGGCATCAACAGAGGGCCCACCTTTCATATGCGACAGCAACTCGAAGGCAAAGCTTATAGAGATTTCTTCAACAACTGCGTTACCAAGTATAATGTCTTTTAAAAACCTGGCCTTGTCACCAGCGGCACTGGTTGTGCCCGGCAGGGTGTTGTAAATGAAAAACTCAAGGGAATCTTTTCTGTGCTCATTTTTGAGATCTTTGATCTGAGAGATGAGCTCAACAACAAGCGCTCCATCTTCAATGGGCTTTGGATTCAGTCCCTGTGTTTTTCGGTTCTCAATCTCATTTAGGTAGTCTGTGTATAAACTCATGATAGTCCCTGACGAAAAGGGTTTGTGGAAAGCTGAAACCCGGCTGCTGGGGAAACTGGCGAGCAAGGGAAAAGCGCGGGCGCGGCGCGCATATTATTGCAACAAACCATAGCTTGCAAGATAGTTTGGCTCAGATAATATCAGTTTTCACGCAATTTTTGTACAATTTTCGCGCTTTCGCGTGTTTGGGTTTTTAAAACCCTTGATACCACGGCCAATTTGATCATCCCTTTTTTGTAAATTCGGGAGCTTCAAGCAGGCTACACTCGTTTCAACGAGCAAATTATCCGCCATTAAGTTGCTTTTTTCAAAGAAAATTTGTATGCAATTTTATAGATACTCTAAGGACATAGGCCAAGTAAGCACATAACAGTCACACACAGGTGATTGGTAGGTGAAACAAAAGACGCATATTATTTAGTTGTTATGAAAAAAATACTATCAAAATTCGCTATTGTCTGTGCCGTCATTACAGCACAACTAGTCCCATCAACTGCAACGATTGCTCAGGGCACTGATGCAGAGATACAGTTGGCCGTTGTTGAGCTATTCACCAGCCAAGGCTGTTCAAGCTGCCCGCCTGCTGATGCTATCTTACGGAACATGCGCGACAGGCCCGGCGTACTAACGCTTTCATGGGCCGTAGATTATTGGGACAGGCTCGGCTGGGAAGACACATTTGCTACCGGGTATAACAGCATGCGCCAAAAAGCTTACAACAAGCGCTTGCGCCGTGGCGGTGTATTTACACCCCAAATCATCATCGACGGCCGTGTACAGTGCGTAGCGTCAAAGGCCGAGAAAGTACGCAAAAGCATTAGCAAAGCCCGTGCAATTAACCGTCCCGTGGTGGCTCCTGCACTTTCAATGTCTGGAGATGTGTTAGAACTGACATTACCTGCTGATGACGCCTTGAATATGATTGCTGTGCGCATTGTTTGGTACCAAGCAGATGCTACTGTTGAAATTGGCGACGGCGAAAACCAAGGTCGCACCCTGCATTATACCAATATTGTGCGAGCCACTGACCTTATGGAGGAATGGGACGGCAGCGAGCAAATTCGTACCATTCCCGTTACGGCCCCTGAAGGCGCTGATCATGTGGCTATTTTACTGCAGGAAGAATATGGCCACGGTGCCATCGTTGGTGCTGTCTCCCTAGCGTTGAATTAAGCAGGCACACCTCCCTTATTCACGCTTTAAACTTAGCTAGATATTTCACAAAGCTTGACATCCCCTTGGGTTCAGGGCATTTAGCGCGCTGCGACAAGCTTTTGACTACTCTAAATTGGCAGTCAAATGAACGACGTTTCCGCGTGAATTCGCGCAAGCCTATGGGCTGAGCCATACAATGAGCCTCTGCCATGCCTCCCGGTTAAGGAAAAGGCGTTCCCGCTATTTGTAAATAATGAGCCGCACTTAAATGCGCGGCCCCTTAACCGTTGAGAAAAAAATAATGACCAGCTTTGAAGCGCTTTCTATTGGCGCGCCGATCCTTCGTGCGCTTGAAAATTTAGGCTACGAATCGCCTACCGAAATTCAAGTAGCCGCAATCCCGTCCCTTATGAACGGTGAAGACCTTATCGGTGTGGCACAAACAGGCGGCGGTAAAACCGCTGCTTTTGTTATCCCGATGCTTGAACGGCTCGCGGCACATGCTGATAGGCCAAAGCCCGGCATGCCGCGTGCACTTATCCTCGCACCAACACGCGAACTTGCCATTCAAATAACGGACGCGATCAAAGAAATTGGCGCTGGCATGCCCGCGCGCGTTTGTACCGTTTATGGCGGTGTGCCGTACCGTACGCAAGTGCACATTTTGCGCCGCGGTGTCGACATTATTGTTGCCACGCCCGGCCGCCTTAAAGACCTTATGAAACAAGGCAATATCTACTTGGATGAAACCGAGTATTTTGTGTTGGATGAAGCTGATCGCATGCTCGACATGGGCTTTGTAGATGAAGTGCGTGATATCGCTAAAAAACTACCTTCCGGCCATCAGTCAGTTATGTTCTCTGCTACAATGCACGCCAAAGTCGTCACTCTTGCAGGCACAATATTGCGCGATGCCACACAGGTTGAAGTAGCCCGTCAGGCCACTATCACTGATAACCTAGTGCATAAAATAATGTTTGTACCCGGCCACAAGAAAAATGACTTGCTGCTGCAATTGCTTGAAGACGAAAAGCCAAGTAAAGCGCTCATCTTCGTTCGCACACGCCGTGATGCAGACCAATTGTGTGATTATCTGGATGCTGTCGGCCTTAAAGTGGAAGCGATCCATGGCGACAAAAAACAAAAATATCGTCAGCGCACGATTAATAATTTTAAGATTGGCCGATTTGACTATCTCGTGGCCACAGATGTGGCTTCACGCGGTATTGACGTGGCGGATATCAGCCATGTGATCAATATGGATGTGCCTGTTGAAGCAGAAAATTATGTGCACCGT
>JAESTR010000096.1 GCA_016763495.1 Kordiimonadaceae bacterium | reverse complement strand
TTATGGGGCGCGATATATTGGGCATTGCCCAAACAGGCACAGGTAAAACGGCCTCGTTCACCCTGCCGATGATTGACATATTATCTGAAGGCAGAGCCCGGGCTCGTATGCCGCGCTCCCTCATCCTTGAACCAACACGCGAGCTTGCTGCTCAAGTTGCTGATAATTTCGTTAAATACGGAAAAAATACCAAGCTTTCTATGGCGCTTCTTATTGGCGGTGTAAATTTTACTGAGCAAGAAAAAGCTCTAGACCGCGGTGTTGACGTACTGATAGCAACACCCGGCCGGTTACTGGACCATTTTAGTCGTGGTAAATTGCTGCTTAATGGCATTGATATTTTAGTGATTGATGAAGCTGATCGCATGCTTGACATGGGCTTCATCCCTGATGTTGAAAAAATCTGCGAGCGCATCACAAAAAACCACCAAACACTGTTTTTCTCGGCAACAATGCCGCCTGTAATTCAGCGACTTACCAAACAATTCCTTGATGACCCGAAAAAAATTGAAGTAGCACGCGCGGCTTCAACTGCGGACAATATCAAGCAATTCTTGATTGAAGTAAGCCCACGAGACAAACGCAAAGCCTTGCGTCAGATGCTGCGCGAAGAAAAGATTAAAAACGGCATTATCTTCTGCAACCGTAAACGCGATGTTAAAGAAGTGTTTATGTCGCTTGAGCGCCACGGTTTCAGTGTTGGCCAGTTACATGGTGACATGGAGCAAAGCGCACGCATGGAAGTATTGCGGCAGTTTAAAGAAAATGAAATTCAGCTTTTGTGCGCATCTGATGTAGCAGCACGCGGCCTTGACGTGCCTGACGTAAGTCATATGTTCAATTTTGATGTGCCAGGACATGCGGAAGACTATGTTCACCGTATTGGTCGCACAGGTCGTGCTGGTCGCGCAGGTAAAGCCATCACTATCACTACCAAGTCTAAAATCGATGTGCGGCTTCTTGAAGCTGTCGAAAAACTGACAAAAACCAAACTTAAACGCATCGATAATTTGGAATTGAAGCCCGAAAAACGCGCTCGCAAAAATTCAGATACTGAAAAGCCAAATACTGAAAATCCGGGAGCTGATCCGGGAGCTGAAAAGACACAGGCCACAAAGCCTGATACTGATACGGCTCGAGCTACAAAACCTCGCGCTGAAAAAGCGGAAGACAATGCACAGCCTAGTGAAGTCGCTGCGCGTGAAGACGAAGAAAAAGTAAGCCGAGGTAGACGGGATGGCAATCGCCCTGATAGACAGGGACGAAACAGCAGTCGTCGCAACAATGACCGCGATGATAGGCACCAAAGCTCTGGCCGCCAAAGCACTAGCCGCGGTGGGCGCGATAGAATAAAATTCGCACCAGATGATATGCCAAAAGAGCCTTTTGTTGGATTAGGTCCTCATGTTCCTGCGTTCTTGACCGCAGGCTTGGAAATAGCAAAAAAATAAGCCCTTGCCCGCCCTTACACTCGCGCTAGTTTACACCTCAGATCAACTAATCTGAGGTGCCAAAACATGTCTGAGTATGAAACACTAAGCCTTACAATAGCTAGTGGGCTAGCAACAATTACCCTAGACCGCCCGGAAAAGCTGAATTCCCTAAATGGCCAATTGAAAAGCGAACTGGAGACAGCCATTCGCCAAATCGGCAGTGATGACAGTGGTGCCCGCGCCCTATTGATTGCGGGAGCGGGTAAAGTATTTTGTGCTGGCGCGGACCTAAGCGAAGGCCTTTCCGCAGGTCGTACTGATGCTGGTGCGAGCCTCATTGAAACATATCATCCGTTTCTTCACGAAATCGCTGAACTTAAAATCCCCATAGTATCAGCCGTCAATGGTGCTGCAGCTGGCGCCGGCATGAGTATTGCCATCTCAGCTGACATTGTGATTGCATCCGAATCAGCTTACTTCCTGCAAGCTTTTGTTAAAATTGGCTTGGTGCCCGATGCAGGCAGTACATTCATACTGCCGCGTCTTATTGGCGACGCACGTGCAAAAGCAATGATGATGCTGGGTGATAAAGTGCCTGCCAAAACAGCGCTCGAATGGGGCATGATCCACAAAGTGGTGGCAGATGATGATTTACTAGAAACAGCGACAGCTCTTGCTCAAGGATTAGCTGATGGTCCAACTGTTGCCTTATCAGGTATCCGCAGCTTAATGCGCGCTACCACCCGCAATAGTTTTGGTGAACAATTGCAGGCTGAAGCAATGTCCCAGCGCAAAGCATCACAAAGTGCGGACTGTGTTGAAGGTGTCACAGCATTCATAGAAAAACGCCCGGCTAAATTCACCGGCAGGTAATTTGGCCGTGAAATTGCCATGTTTCCTATTGACAAAAGGCTTACATAAGTGTGTTTAACACTTGGGAACATATAGGAAACAAACGGGCATTAAGTGAAAAATCCTTTATCGATTATTGGCGGCGTTATATTAGCTGCCCTGTCTGAACTAGGCCGACTATCAGTCTTTGCAGCGACGGCAGTGAGCCATATGGCACGACCGCCGCTTTATTGGAGCCTTATTGGGCGCCAAATGTGGTTCATCGGCTATAATAGCTTGCCTGTTGTAGGCCTTACCGCCCTGTTCACCGGCGCAGCACTCGCGCAACAAATTTTCATTGGTGGCACACGCTTCAATGCAGAATCAGTCGTACCCGGTGTGGTTGTTATCGCCATTGTGCGGGAACTTGGGCCTGTTTTGGGTGGCCTAATGGTTGCAGGCCGTGTTTCTAGCGCTATGGCCGCTGAGTTAGGCACAATGCGTGTGACAGAGCAAATCGATGCGCTCGTCACCCTATCGACCGACCCGTTCAAATATTTGATCACACCTCGCTTGATAGCAGCAGTCATCACTCTGCCACTTCTTATTTTAGTTGCTAATACCCTTGGTGTCCTTGGTGGCTATGTTATCGGCACAGGTAGGCTCGGCCTTAATGGCTCAAATTATTTGCAAGTGACAATGGACTTTTTAGAGGCTGTCGACATTTATTCTTCGATGGTGAAAGCCGCGGTGTTTGGTTTCTTCATCGCCTTAATGGGCAGCTACCACGGTTACAACAGCAGCGGTGGCGCGCAAGGCGTGGGTAAAGCAACAACAAATGCAGTTGTCTCAGCCTTCCTTGCTATTTTGATCGCTAATTTGGTTATTACCGTCATAGTATTTGGAGGCGCGTCATGACCAGCACCCCCATGATTGAACTCAAGAATGTGAAAAAAGGTTTTTCACCCAAGCAGATTTTGCACGGCGTCAACCTGTCAGTAAAAAAAGGCCAGTCGCTGGTTATCATTGGCGGTTCAGGCTCAGGTAAATCAGTGACACTTAAGTGTGTTCTTGGTTTAATGACCCCTGACAGCGGCTCTATTCGGGTGAATGGCCAAGAAACCATCAACCAATCAAGCCGTAACCGGAAAAAAATGCTGCGCAGTTTTGGTATGCTTTTTCAAGGGGGTGCTCTGTTTGACAGTATCCCGGTATGGGAAAATGTAGCCTTTGGTCTTATCCAAGGTAAGGGCCACAAAAAGGCTCATGCTAAGGAAATTGCAATTGAAAAATTGCGCCGAGTGGGCCTTTCGCCTGATGTGGCAGAACTATCTCCGTCTGAACTATCAGGTGGCATGCAAAAGCGCGTAGCCCTTGCCCGTGCTATTGCCACAGAACCAGAAATTATCTTTTTTGATGAGCCAACAACAGGCCTCGACCCGATCATGGCAGATGTGATTAATGATTTGATTGTTGAATGTGTGCAAGACTTAGGCGCTACAACTCTCACAATCACCCACGATATGGCCAGCGCCCGCAAAATCGCGGATCAAATCGCTATGCTGTATGAAGGTAAAATTATTTGGGACGGCCCAAAAGGCGATATTGACCAGTCTGGCAATGCCTATGTAGAGCAATTCATCAATGGAAGTGCCGTTGGCCCCATTGAAATGAACCTCTTAAAAACCTGATGGCCAAAGCTCTCACATCATACATATGCGGTGGCTGCGGTGCCTCTTACCGGCGGTGGCAAGGCAAATGCGAAGACTGCAATGAGTGGAATACCATTCAGGAACAAAAAGCCGCAGTTTCCGGAGCGCCTAAGGGTCTAAGCGGTAAAAAAGGCCGTTCCGTATCACTAGTATCTCTCGATGAACCAATCGAAGAAGTCCCTCGCCTGCTGACAGGTATTGATGAATTAGACCGCGCACTTGGCGGTGGCCTAGTGGCTGGCAGTGCTATCCTCATTGGCGGTGATCCTGGCATTGGTAAATCTACACTCATGCTGCAAGCGATGGGCGCTTTGGCCCTTAAAGGCGAAGACTGCATCTATTTCTCTGGTGAGGAAGCGACAGCACAAGTGCAAATGCGTGCGAACCGGCTCGGCTTAAAAGGCGCGCCTCTGAGACTCGGGTGCGAGACCAGCCTAAGAAACATTCTAACGACACTTGATGAAGACAAACCGCCAAAAGCCATAGTGATCGATTCTATCCAAACATTATTCGCTGACCATGTAGAATCAGCACCCGGCACCGTAAGCCAAGTGCGCGTCTGTACTCACGAGCTGATCAATTACGCTAAACGACGCGGCACCATTGTTATGCTGGTGGGTCATGTAACAAAAGACGGCCAAATCGCAGGCCCCCGTGTACTTGAGCATATGGTTGACACTGTTCTCTATTTCGAAGGTGACCGTGGCCACCAATTCCGAATTTTACGCGCCGTTAAAAACCGTTTTGGTGGCACAGACGAAATCGGTGTATTTGAAATGACAAGCAGTGGCTTAGAGCAAGTCACCAACCCGTCTGCCCTCTTTCTTGCCGACCATAACGCCAGAGAGCCCGGCTCAGCCGTATTTGCCGGCATCGAAGGCTCACGCCCTGTGCTTGTTGAAATCCAAGCGCTTGTCGCGCGTTCCAGTGCGGCTAATCCGCGCCGTGCGGTTGTCGGCTGGGACAGTGGCCGTTTGGCTATGGTGCTTGCGGTACTTGATGCACGTGCCGGGCTTGGCCTTGCTGGCTGCGATATATACCTTAATGTCGCTGGTGGCTTGAAAGTAAGCGAACCTGCCGCTGACATCGCAGTTGCTGCTGCGCTTATCTCCAGCCTATCCCAAATTCCTCTACCTGAAGAAACCGTGGTGTTTGGTGAACTGAGCCTGTCTGGTGATATTCGCAGTGTTTCACAGTCTGACGCGCGATTGAAAGAATCAGAAAAACTGGGATTCAGCCGCGCTATGATGCCCAAAAATAAAAATGGTAAAGGCAAATCGGGCCCAAAAGCTATTCAACAACAACACCTTGAGCGCGTTACCGATTTAGTTGAACACTTTTTCCCAGATGGGATAGACTAACTTTACAGAAGACTTGGGAGAGTTAGTTTTCATGGATGTTTCCAGTTTTACGGCGTTTGATATTAGCGTTCTTGTTATTGTTGTTTTGTCCACGCTTTTTGCGTTCGGCAAAGGTTTTGCCACAGTGGCCCTTAGTTTTGGCGCATGGATAGGCGCTTTTCTCGCCGTTACCTTTGGCTTCACCGCCATTCAGCCTTACGGCAGGGATTTGGTATCCCCCAATGAGCTGGCTGATTTCATCACATTGATCTTAGTATTCTTCGTCACGCTCTTTATATTGAAACAAGTGGCCAACCTCATTGGTGGTGCTATCAAAAATGGCCCAATTGGTTTCCTTGACCGTTCACTAGGCGCGCTATTCGGCTTAATGCGCGGCATGGTCATTGTTTCCTTGTTGTATTTTGGTTTCGTAAAATTATTCCCCGGCAAAGAACAGCCGCAGTGGATGGATGAAGCACGCCTAAAACCACTAGTAGCATGGGGTGCTGAAATGCTGGAAGGCTATGCGTCTGAAGCATTGGGGCGTGACCCAACCGAGTTTGGCACTGACTTCATGCAAAAGGCAGCAGACGCTGTACCAAGTCAATTCATTGAAGAAAAGCTTGAAGAACAAGCCGCTAAATATATGGAACAAAACAGAGATAAGCTTGACCGCTTGGTGGACCAGGTTGCTGAAGAAGCCAAGAGAAAACACGGCAAAAACTAATAAACTCATAATAATGTAAAATGGCCCTGTTCATACCGATCAGTTGAGGATATACGGAGCACCAACAGGTGTTCATTGTAACTGCAGGACTTTCCGCATGGCCAACCAGTTCCCGCTTTCTACCAACCCGTTCGACCCTTCTGATGATGATAAATTACGCGAAGAGTGCGGTGTTTTTGGCATTTATGGCACACCAGATGCCACTGCCCATTGCACATTAGGCCTACACGCCTTACAGCACCGCGGACAAGAAGCTGCCGGTATCACCGCCATTGATGGTGATGTATTTCATATAAAACACGCCATTGGCCATGTTGCTGATAACTTCACCCAGCAAGATGTAATTGATAGTTTGCCCGGCAATGCAGCCATTGGGCATGTTCGTTATTCCACAGCTGGCGGCGGCGGACTACGTAACTGCCAACCAATTTTTGCCGAACTGGCTTTTGGAGGATTCGCTGTTGCGCACAACGGCAATATTTCCAACGCGCAACATATCAGAAAGTCGCTTGTACAACGCGGCTCTATCTTCCAATCAGAATCAGATACTGAAACAATCGTACACCTGCTCGCGATGAGCAAATATCGCAAACTAATGGACCGCTTTGTTGATGCTATTAGCCAGCTTGAAGGCGCGTTTGCGCTTGTGGCACTCACCAAAGAGGGCTTGATAGGGTTTCGGGATCCGCTTGGTATCCGCCCGCTCATCCTCGGTAAGCTAGACGGCAATTATATCCTTTGTTCAGAGAGTTGTGCACTGGACATTCTCGGTGCTGAGTATCTACGCGAAATCGCCCCCGGCGAACTGGTTATCATCACTGAAGGCAAAATTGAGACAACAAAGCCGTTCCCCGATGAAAAGCCCCGCCCTTGTATTTTTGAACATGTGTATTTTGCCCGGCCAGACAGCTTTGTAAATGAAATGAATGTGTATAGTGTGCGCAAGCGCATTGGTGCTGAACTAGCGATTGAAGCTCCTGTTGACGTGGATATGGTAATCCCCGTTCCAGATTCAGGCACGCCTTCTGCTATTGGCTACGCGCAGCAAGCTAATATCCCTTTTGAGCTTGGCATTATCCGTAATCATTATGTCGGTCGTACTTTCATTGAACCAAGTGACCAAATCCGACACTTGGGTGTGAAGTTAAAACTAAATGCCAACAGGCAGACCATCAAAGGCAAACGCATTGTGCTTGTTGATGACAGTATCGTTCGCGGTACAACATCGATGAAGATTGTGAACTTGATGCGCGATGCAGGTGCGCTCGAAGTGCATATGCGCATTGCGTCTCCGCCAACGGCGCACAGTTGTTTTTACGGTGTTGATACACCCGAGCGTAAAAAGCTACTTGCAGCCCGTATGGATATTGAAGCCATGCGTAAGCATATCAATGCTGACAGCCTGACATTCATTTCTATCGATGGCCTGTATAAAGCCACTAATCAGCCAAACGGCCGTGATAGTAAATGCCCCGCTTTCTGTGATGCTTGTTTTACTGGCGATTACCCAACATCGCTTACAGACCAAGCTGAACAAAAAAAAGACGATAATCAATTGGAAATGATTGCGTCGCCGGGTACTTAAGAATTTATATGACGAAGCAGACAAACATCAGGAAATCCCATGACTAAACCACTTGAAGGGCGTCTCGCCGTTGTTACTGGTGCTTCTCGCGGTATTGGCCGTGCTGTAGCCCTTGAGCTAGCGGAACAAGGTGCAGATATTATTGCTGTTGCCCGCAACCGTTCGCAGGGCGCGCTAGAAGACCTTGATGACTATATCCAAAAACTTGGCCGCCAATGCACTATCGTGATGGCTGATTTGCGGGACGGTGACGCGGTTGATAGGCTCGGTGCTGCTATACACGAACGCTGGGGTAAGCTGGACATACTGGTGGCAAACGCTGCTATCCTTGGCCCCATCACGCCATTAGGCCATATCGCACCTAAAGACTGGGCTGAACTGCTAGACATTAACGTAACATCCAACTGGCGGCTTATTCGCTCACTTGACCCCCTATTACGCCAATCTGATGCTGGTAGGGCTGTGTTTGTAACCTCTGGTGCGGCGGGTAAAGGCAAGCCTTTTTGGGGCGGCTATTCAGTAACTAAAGC
>JAESTR010000095.1 GCA_016763495.1 Kordiimonadaceae bacterium | reverse complement strand
TGAGTCATTAAACTCCGGTTGGTCGGTCACCGCGAAGTACGATTGGTATGCGTCCAAGAGCAGCTGCTCTGAGGCGGACGCCGCTTGCCGCCGCGCCAACGCATCAAAGCAATGCCGCGCCGCACGATTTGGCACATCACGCATCGCCAACGCCATCAACAAATGTGGCAGCGGCTTCGTCTTTTGGCGGCGCGATCGTTGGCCTTGCCCTGCCTCTTGCCTTTTCGCTTGCTGCTGCGGTGTCGCTTTGGGATTTGGCTATATGGGGGGCTGTGGCCCTCGTGTTGCAGCTTGTTGCTTTTCGGCTCGCAGACCTGTTCCTTAAGGGTATCTCTGCGCGCATTGAGGCAGGCGAGATTAGCGCGGCGATCATGCTTGTCAGCGTGAAACTTGCTACCGCGTTCATTAACTCCGCCGCGATTAGCGGATAGAGGCGTACGATCGGTGCGGCGCAAGCTTGAATATGGTGCTTATGCGGTTTTGATCCTGTATTTCATTTTGAAATACTCGACAGTTGACCTTGAAGCACCGCGCCGAGTTGCTCCAGAAAGGCAAGACCCGCCAGCAATTATGTTGCCAGATGACGCCGCATTGCCAAGTAATGACCATGCAATAGTACAAGTTGAGCTTGAGCATAAAGCGACAAATACCGTTGGTACTGCCTTTGCTATTGATAGTATTGGCACGTATGTAACTGCCCGCCATGTTGTGGACGGCTGCAAACAAGTGTATTTTTTAGTTGATGGACGGCGGCCAGAACAGGTCAGGTCGTTTAAAAGTGAGAGTAATCGCGACTTTGCCATTATCAAAGCCAACCGTTCCCTCGTGAAATATGTAGGCTTATCCACTGATCGTCCGCAGCGAGGCACTGAAGGCTATATGATGGGCTATCCGCAAGGCGAGCCTGCGGATGTTAGAGCAACGGTGATAGGCCGCACTCAGATGAAGTCCAGCGGCCGGTACCGCATGCGGGAGCCCGTAGTAGCATGGGTTGAACGTGAAAGAAGGCCTGGCTCATCTGGCTCATTAGGCGGCATTTCAGGGGGGCCTGTTTTAGATTCAGAAGGATATGTTATTGGCACAGTGGTCGCCGGCGCGCCGCGCCGGGGCCGTATTTATACGACAGACCCTAAAGTCTTTATTGAAGCTGGCCTAACAGAGGGTACTTCAAGAATCTACCCTATCTTTTTTGATGAAGGCATTTCAAAAGACAACTATGCAATATGGGGTAAGAAGCTCCGTGCTAGTAATACCATTGCTCAAGTGTATTGCCAGGCTAAGTAAGCTAGGTTTTTGCAGAAAATGGCTCGTTAAATAACCATCTCACCTTTTAGCAGTTTAGGTAGCTCGCCCACCGTGCCGCGCGCATGGGACATGAAGAAATTCTTAAGAAGAGGCACTTTATTCACTGCTGCCAAGCCCAGATCACGAGCTAATCTCACGGGCGCTATATCATTGGAAAACAATCGGTTTAATAGGTCAGTGATGGCATAGATCGATGCGTTGTCTGTGGTGCGCCAGCGCTCATATTGTTCAAGCACGGACGCTGAGCCGATATCAAGCCCTACGGTACGAGCACCCACCAGCACTTCAATCAGGGCCGCTACATCTTTAAGCCCCAAGTTCAAGCCTTGCCCTGATATGGGGTGAATGCTGTGAGCCGCGTCCCCAAGTAGGGCGAGACGACTGTCCGTATAGCGCTCTGCATATTGCAGGCTGATAGGATACGCCCACCGTCCGCCGATTACTTTCACGTCACCAAGAAAATCACCGGTACGGCGCACAACTTCTGCTTCAAAAGCCCGGTCTGAAAGTCCCATAATGGTATCAACCAAATGGGACTTTTCTGTCCATACAAGCGAAGACCGATTGCCCGTTAGCGGGAGGATGGCGAAAGGCCCTGCAGGCAAAAAGCGCTCATGCGCGATGCCGCAATGGCTATGCTCGTGCTCGATCGAGCAAACAATACCAGCTTGTTTATACTCGAGAGTTGAAACTGGAATAGACGCGTGTTGCCGCACCGTGCTGCCGCGCCCATCAATACCAAGCAACAGTTTTGCCGTTACGGTTTTGCCGCTTTCCAACGTGACGGATGCATTCGCGTTGCTGCGCTCTATGCTGGCTACTATTTCTGGTGCGAGATAGTGAATGCCGTCCAGTTCTTCCATGCGGGCAAATAACGCCTTACGGGTGTGGCGGTTTTCAACCATTTGGCCGAGGGGTCCATCGCCCAATTCTTCATTGTCAAAATGCACATGCAAGAGGGACGGACCGTCTGACACACGAATTTCAAGAATTGGCTGCGCGTATGGCGCCATATGGCCCCAAATACCAAGGGCTTCTAACAGTTGGCAACTGGCGTAGGCGAGCGCACTGGCGCGGCCATCATATGTGTCAGAGGTGAGGTCACCTTTGGGCACACGGTCAATGATTGCCACTGAAAAGCCATGAGCTGCAAGGCCAATTGCCGCTGTCATACCAGCAAGGCCGCTGCCTACAATCGTAATATCACAGATAATAGTTTCTGTGCTTTGCCCTTTGGTTTCCGCAGAGGTTTCCGCAGAGGCTTTTGCGGGTTTTTTAACCGATTTTTTGCTGTCACGTGACTTGGGCATGCCGTCTCTCCATCTTCAAAACATGTATGCTCCTAACGCCCATGTGTCCAGTGACATCCTGCCGCACAATGATTTATTTTGCTGCCATATGCTTGCCGCACTTGTCCTAGAGGGTATAGAGGCACTAAAGTACCGGTGAACAGGACGTGAACACACTCGCCAGTGCGTCAAGTAGTGGCGGTAGGGGAGCAAGTAACGTGGCAGCACGTAAAGAAGCAACAGCGCGTAAAAGCAAAAGCACCGGTGTAAAAGGTGCAAAACCGGCTACCAAAAATAAAACGCCTTTGTTGCCTCCAGCCTATACCACATTCATAAAAAATACTGGCTGGCGTACGCTTGGCGCGCTTTCACTTGCTATGGCCGGTGGCTTTCTGCTCGCGCTTATCAGCTATAACCCGTTTGATCCGGGGGTAAATAACCTAACTGATGCGCCTGTGCAAAACTGGCTGGGCACCATAGGCGCAAATGTTTCAGACGTGCTGATGCAAACACTGGCTCTTGTGGCGTATTTGCTTGTGCTGCCTTTTACTATTTGGGGCTTTAAAGTTGTGCGGCTCAAATGGTTGCCACTGTTTTGGCTCAACCTTTCCATGCTGCCTATAGCCCTTGTCCTGCTGGCGATAGCAGCGAGCGTTGAGGCACCAACAGCCGACTTCGTCATTCAAGCGGGATATGGTGGTGCACTCGGGCAGCAGCTTTGGGCTGGGATTAATACTCTCATGGAGAGTGTAGCCGTTGTTGTACCTTGGTGGACTGCGGGGCTGATTTTTCTCATCCTTGGTTTGCCAATTTATGCTTTCTCGCTAGGGCTTACTAAACAGGAGTGGCAGGCTATTGGCGCGCTAATTAAGGCCGCCATTGTGACTACTGTGGCC
>JAESTR010000094.1 GCA_016763495.1 Kordiimonadaceae bacterium | reverse complement strand
TGTCAGTTATCATGATAACATTTTAGTTTCTGACAACTCAGCGAACAACGGCCCCACACCGAGCAAACGCTAACACAGCTTTAACTGGTGCATTTATACAACAGTTTTTCAAACTTAGCGCGCGCACGCTATCCATTTGATGGGCACTAAATATCACCCAGATACTCTTTGCATTTCCGGACAATTAATTCGGCAGAGAACCCTATAACTTCGTTAATTTTTTAGGTCAAAATATTGATTTTTTTACATAATCATTGACCCTGTCAAAATATAGTATCCTTTTAGCAACATCATTCAATACACAAATTAACCATTATATTTCAACGACTTATTGATATTTATTTTTGAACGAAAATTTTCATATGATAAAAATAACACACTCTATTGTTAATCATATCGCCCGAGTTCTCCCGGCATAGCTTTCTTCTTGCAAGACCAAAACACCTAACCTACGAAAATAAATAGAGTTTGTCAGTGATGGCGCTGCTGTTATAGCGTTTTTTAGCCAGCAAATTTGAGAGATCATTTCGATGTTTGTTGAATGATAGGCAAGTGAGATTGCCTAGAACTAAGGGGAGAACACAATTGTATAAGGAAATGACAAAAATGAACCCGGCACATTTAGGATTTAAAAGAAAGCTACTAATCAGCACAGGTATCATCATAGCCACTGCCACAATGGCGCCTGTAAAAGCTCAGCAAGACTCTGACGAGGGTTTTTCACTTGAAGAAATCATCGTGACCGCAACAAAGCGTGCAGAAAGCCTACAAGATGTGGGCATGTCGATCACTGCCATGAGCAGCTTGGATATTGAGCGCACAGGCCCTACAGAGTTTATTGATTACGCCGTAAAAGTACCGAACCTTGGCTTTGCTTACGAATCTGATGGCCGTTTTGACGCTAACTCGCCATCCCTTCGTGGTGTATTTGGTCGCAATACGACTGGGTTCTATATTGATGAAACCCCGGTCCCCGCATCCATGAACCCTCGGGTGGTAGATATGGACCGGATTGAAATACTTCGTGGCCCACAAGGCTCCCTTTACGGCGCGCGTTCAATGGGTGGCACAATCCGGGTAATTACCAAGCAGCCTGACTTTGAGAGCGAAGAAGTACGCTTGCACGCTAAACTTTCATCCGTGAAAGAAGGCAAATTTAATTGGGCATTTGATGGCTCAATCAACATTCCAGTTGTGGAAGACAAAATAGCTATTCGTGCAAATGCCTATTACGGCCATAACTCAGGTACTTTTGACCGCGTACACTGGACAAACCAAAGTTTTGCACCGGGTACAGCCGCCTTTAAGCGCCGGGATAATGTTGATTCAGAAGAGTATGCTGGTGTTGGCATAACAGCCAAAGTACAGCTAAGCGATACCCTAACGTTCACTCCAAAGTTCATGTATCAAAAAATTGAAGCAGATGGCTTGCCATTCGCAGATATTGATCCTGACAACACACTTCAGCCCCGCTTTTTTGATATTGCGGAACCAGGTAGTGATGAATGGTTCCTTGTAGCGGGTACCTTCAATTGGGACCTTGATCACGGCAATATCACATCTTCAACTTCATACTTTGATCGTTTCATTCGTGAAGTAGAGGAAGAAGGCGAATTCCTTGAAGATTTATTCAACAACATCATTGGTATTCCAGCAGTGCCTTTCTTCGCGCCACTAGAAGAAACGGTTGATTATACGTCGTTCTCTCACGAGACACGCTATACATCTGACTGGGACGGTAAGTTCCAGTTGATCTTGGGTGTTTTCTATCAGCGCACAACACAAGACCTTGAATACCCGCCAGCAATCGCGCTTGGTGCCAGTGTTACAGGTATTGTTCCTGGTGATTTGATCTTTGAAACATTCAATGAATTCAATACCAAAGAGATCGCTGGTTTTGGTGAGTTAACGTTCCAAGCTTCAGAAGCAATCTCTATTACCGTTGGTGGCCGTTGGTATAACACCAAGACTGATTCTGTAATCGACAGTGATGGTTTCGCTAACAGCGGCCCGTCATCATCTTCTGGTAATCAGTCTGAAAGTGGGTTCAATCCAAAAGCACTGATTGAGTTTGCAGCAAATGATGACCTTAACATCTATGCATCTGCCTCCAAAGGCTACCGCATTGGTGGATTGAACGGCAACTTACCGATCGGCCTATGTGGCGAAGAGCTAGACAATTTGGGTGTGAATCCAGCTAATGTTACAGGCTTTGATTCAGATACTCTCTGGAGTTATGAATTGGGTGCCAAAGCATCAAGCTCTGATAACCGCTTCCGGGTAAACGGTGCTGCCTACTTCATCGACTGGACAAACATTCAACAGCAAAACCGCCTTGGCTGTGGATTCCAGTTTGTCGATAATGCTGGTTCAGCTGAAATCAAAGGCTTCGAGCTTGAAATTACAGCTGTACCAATCGAAGGCCTAACACTTGACTTCGGTGTAGGATATGCAGACGCAGAAATCACAGACAACGGCGGCGTAGCCGGTGTGTTTGAAGGTGATAAAATTCAGGGTGTACCAAACTGGACATTCACAGGTTCTGCTGAATATGTGTTTGACCTGAGTGATGACAAAGAAGGTTTTGTCCGCACTGACATAAGCCGTTATGGCCGTAGCTTCAGTGCTAACAACGAATCTTCTGCTGCGTCTCAGCGCCTGCGTCCTTCATGGAGCACCGTGAACATGCGCGTTGGCGTTACCAAAGATAACTGGGAAGTTGCATTGTTCGTAGCCAATCTGCTGGATGAGCGCGCCAACCTTGGTGACAACCGCTCCATCGCTGCGGAATATGCTGCACGCCCTAGGCTTGTAACCAACCGCCCTCGCACGATTGGCATTGAGACACGCTTCAACTTCTAGAAGCTGCCCCTAAAAACAAAAAACGCCCTAGCAGGTTTGCTGGGGCGTTTTTTTTATGTACTCAATTTTACCGGAGCTGAAATGGCTATACTAGAAATTAAAACCCACTGCCCGGTTGTTTAAGAAACTCTATTTCTGCCAGCGTTGACGACCTACCTAAAATTGCGTTTCTATGCGGATAACGGCCGAACCTGTCAATAATCACTTTGTGCCGGCGCTCAAAGTTCAAATTATCGTTTAGGCCGGGCTTGTTAAATAGTACCACTGCATGCTCGTGAATTACCCTGCTTTCACTATGCATAAACGGCATATAAAGAAACTGCTGCCAATCAGCAGACCAGTTTTCAGCAACGCCTCGTGCTACAGCTTCTTGCGCAAGCACAAGAGACATAGAATCAGTCGCGAATGCTGCGGACTTTCCCCTGTGGATATTCCGTGAAAACTGATCCAGCACCAAAATTTCAGCTAATCGCCCGCGCCCACTCTCGCGCCAAGACACGAGTTCCCCGCATGCGGCTTGTTCAAGCAGGCTTGAGAAACGTCGTGTTAATAGCGCGTCAAAAGCGTCAGACTTTTGCCACCAACTTTTAGAGGAAATTTCAGTGAACCAAAAATAGAGAATATCGTCAGGGCGCATTAGCTTTCCTTTGGACTTATATCAGTGAGTACTGCTGGGCGTCATACGAACTATTGATTCAGCATACTGTGCTGCAAGTGCCATTTGCGCTGCAAGTGCCATTTGCTCAGTCGGGTCAAATGCCACATCACCTGTACTTTCCTCATAAGGCATAGAACATAAGGAAATCGTCGGTAATCCACCGTGATGAAAACTGATAGCATCACTGTGCTCAAGTGCTAATTTACTGTATGTGATGCCTTTAAACCGCTCGTTATGGCCAATTGCAGCCTGAGCAGTTTTTGTCAGGATATTTGAGCATTGGATCGGCAGAAAAGGTCCGCTTTGAGCTACATAGCCAAGCTTGCCGTCGCCACCTAATTCAACATTGACCACAAAAACATCTCGATATTTAAAGTCTTCGTCATGCTGCTGCCAATAATGTTGTGCGCCAAGCTTGCCTGCCCCATACCCTGTTGTGAGCAGCAGGCGAACTTCGGTATTGTGCGGCATGCGCCGCCACAATTGGCTAGCGGCGGTAACTGCGGACGTAACACCGGCTAAATTGTCGGTAGCCTTAGCGCCATATCTCGCCGACCAAATATGAAGACTTGAGATTGCCAGCAAGCAGACAAGGAGCATACTGACCAAAACATTGAACCAGTTGGGCAGTATAATTTCATTCACAGCAAAAACTGAAACAAACATTCCAAAGCTCAAGACGCCTAGCGTGCCATAAAAGATTTTAGTTTTGTGGGCTGAGAAAGTAGCCTTCTCTAAAAATGGCCTAGCGGCACAATCCAGATGTGCCATCACAATGAAAAGTCGCTTCCCCTCGCCCTTTTTTGCGACCAAGTTAGCGGATACTTTTTTGGGCAACAGCCATACAAGCGGACTGTTTCTACCATCAAGAAACAAAATGTAGCTGAACCAAAACACAGAAGCCGTTAACAGCGCAATAAGCGCCATACTGGACGCAGCCCAAACAGCAAACAGCTGTGCCATTACAACAGCGACTAGCAGCGGCAAGTTAGATGACGGCACCAAAAGGGCTTCTTCCACGACATTAACGCCTGGCTCCCCCTCTAGGTGAGTGACAAGCTGTTCACGCGCCATCATTTCATCCTCACTGCCAACGGCCCGGTCTGGCCATTCTAGTAAGGAGTTATAAATTTCTTCGGCCTTTAACGGCATACATGTCTCAGCATTTTGTTTAGTGAAGACAGCAGCATAGCTTTTTTACTGTCAAAATGAAGGCTGCTCCGCTAAATAAACCCAAGAAAATTAAAGCGCGATATTTTGCGCCCGTATATTTAATACTGCGCCCCCGTATATTTACCGCGCCAACGAGTTAAAGACTATGACTGCATCCAACAAACCTGTTCATATCATTGGTGGTGGCCTTGCGGGCTCTGAAGCGGCTTGGCAGCTGGTTACTCGCGGCGTACCCGTTGTGCTTCACGAGATGCGTCCTGTACGCAAAACAGATGCACACTCCACTGAGGGCTTGGCAGAGATGGTCTGCTCCAACAGTTTCCGGTCTGATGACTATGAGAATAATGCTGTTGGTTTGCTGCATGAAGAAATGCGCCGCATGAATTCACTTGTGATGGCAGCAGCTGAACGCCACAAGCTGCCAGCGGGTTCAGCCCTTGCTGTTGACCGCGATGCGTTTTCTGAAGACATTACTGAGACGCTATCAAATCACGAGCTTGTAACCATCGAGCGTGAAGAGATTGCAGGCCTTCCGCCAAAAGAGTGGGAGAATGTGATTGTCGCCACGGGGCCACTAACATCCCCTGCTCTGTCTGAGGCTGTGCTTGAGCTTTGCGGTGAAGATGGCCTTGCCTTCTTTGATTCAATTGCCCCAATTGTTTACAAAGAAAGCATCAATTTTGACAAAGCTTGGTACCAAAGCCGCTATGATAAAGGCGATAGCGCTGACTATATCAATTTGCCTCTATCCAAAGAGCAATATGACGAGTTTATCAATGACCTAAATGAAGGGGAGAAAATCGAATTCAAGGAATGGGAAGGCACACCCTACTTCGAAGCCTGTTTGCCCATCGAAATTATGGCCAGCCGCGGGCCAGAAACATTGCGATTTGGCCCAATGAAGCCTGTAGGGCTGCAAAGTCCACACACTGATGAACGCCACCATGCCGTGGTGCAATTGCGTCAGGATAATAAATTAGGCACGCTATACAATATCGTAGGGTTCCAAACTAAATTGAAGCACGGTGAACAGGTACGCATCTTTAAAAAAATACCGGGTTTGGAAAATGCTGAGTTTGCGCGCCTTGGCGGCCTGCACCGCAATACGTTCCTCAACAGCCCTTTGATACTAGATAATGAATTACGGATGAAAGCAGACCCACGCTTGCGGTTTGCCGGGCAAATCACTGGCGTTGAAGGCTATGTTGAAAGCGCCGCTATGGGTTTGATGACGGGGCTCTTCACGAGCTGTGACATATTGGGCAAGAATGTAGTTACACCGCCACCCACTACTGCTTTTGGTGCTCTCATCAATCATATAACAGGTGGTGCTGACGCAAAAACATTCCAGCCAATGAACGTAAACTTCGGCCTATTCCCTGCCCTTGCAGAGCGCACTAAGAAGAAAGAGCGTAAACCGGCAATGAGCAAACGCGCCCTTATTGACCTTGCTGTTTGGATGGAAGAACTAAGCAACTAAAAACCTGCCGCTGCCAGCTTGATAAACGCGTCATTATCCGACTTGAGCAGACAAACCAATGTTCAAGTCGTCACACGCTGATCTGGTCCGTAGGTTCATAAAATGTTGATGCAGTGTTATGGATGCGCCGGTCAAGCAGGCGCATGACAGTAATGTATGGTCTATCAAAACCTCGCGTCCCAACCGTCACTCGCCGACCCGAACGGCGAGTCCATAGTGCGTTTATACCGGACAAATGGATACGCTGATCTAGTCAGTCTATGACACAGGTGTATAGGGCTAAACCCATAAATCCATTGCTTAGCCGTCTTTATTCTCGGCCAAGGTGGCGGAAACCTTATCCGCCTTACGTACTTTGTAAGCTTCGATGGCAGAAACAACCACATCTAAGGCGGGACAGCCGCTAACGCACAGCCGCGCAAGCTTATCACGATTGCCATTAGCTTTATCTGTCATGTCGCGCTTTAAAAATGCAAGTGTCTGGACTTCAAGAGCCTGCTTGTCATTTGGCTCTATCTCTAGCGCCTGCCGGTAGTATTTCAAGCCT
>JAESTR010000009.1 GCA_016763495.1 Kordiimonadaceae bacterium | reverse complement strand
GCCTAAGATTAAAGAGCCACAAAATTGGTATTTCAGGCGTCTATTAAATTTTAAGACTTAAGGGACTGGCAAGGTGGTACTTACTCTTGATAACCGCACGATGCGGCGTCTGTGGCTCGATACAAATGGCTTGCTGTCGTCACCGTCGGGGCCTCTTGATACTCTAGCCATTATTAAAAAACTGGGTTTTGTGCAGCTCGATAGCATTCAGAATGTCTCCCGTGCTCACCATCATATACTTTGGAGCCGCCACCCTAAGTATCGCGAGCCGATGTTGGATGAGCTACTGGGCGCCAGAGAACATATATTCGAGCATTTCACTCATGACGCTTCTGTCCTTCCTACGGAAATGTATCCCATGTGGGAGCGCAGGTTTAAGCGGATGAAGACTTGGTTGGAGAAATCATCTTATCATAACGCTGGTCATGCTGCAGATTGGGAAGATGTTTTGCTCGAGCGCATTACTGCAGATGGGCCTCTTTCGACTAAAGACTTTGATAGTAAAACTGGCGGGAAGAAAAAGAGTTGGTCTAGGCCGCCTCACAAACAGGTACTGGATTACTTGTGGTATTCAGGCACTTTAGCCACGTCACACCGTGTGAAGTTTCACAAATTTTATGATTTAGCTAAACGCGTTATTCCTGAACAGTATCGGAATACAAGAATTTCTGAACCAGAGCAGGTCAATTGGCTATGCCGTGCTGCGCTAGAGCGACTGGCAGTTGGCAGCATAAAAGAGATCAAGGAATTCTGGGAAGCGAAAGACATTAAAGAAGTAAAATCGTGGATTGAGGCGAACAAAGAGGCTGTCATCCCTATAAAGTGGGAAACAGATAGCGGGGAGTGGCGTAGCTCCTATGCGCTTGCGGATATTGAAGAGCGTATCGAGCAGATACCGCGCGTGTCTTCACGGATGAAAATTATCAATCCTTTTGATCCGGCTGTTCGGAACCGGATACGCTTAATGTCGATGTTTGGGTTTGACTATAAACTTGAAGTCTTTGTACCAGCTGCGAAACGGAAGTGGGGGTATTATGTATACCCGCTCCTTGACGGAGATCAGTTTGTGGGCAGGTTAGAGGCCAAGGCGGACCGCAAGGCCAAATGCCTGAATGTGCTGAATTTCTGGCCGGAAGAAGGCAATAAATGGGGTGCTGCCCGCAAAGAAAAGCTGGAAGTTGAACTTATGAAATTCGCACATTTAGCAGGCCTGGATACTGTGAATTGAGTTTAAAGTGGCAGCCTGTTTATGGGCTGCGATTGCTCGCTCGCTGAATAGTGGTAAAGAAAAGGCAGTTTCCAGAAAAGGTATATCTTCTTGCTTATTTCTGAGGCACGGAAAATGACACAGCCGTGACGAAACACAGATGAAGTTGGAGCAACGCGATAACGCGATAGCGCCATGTTTTTTACCGCCACAGTTCCATGTTTAAGAGCGTCTAGCCGAAAATCAGTGGCAGCGTGTAGTAGCAAATTGTCGCCACAGCAAAGGTGCCTAACACATTGAGCCACAGCCCCGCGCGGACCATTTGCGGCACACTGATTTCCCCCGTTGAAAACACCACAGCATTTGGCCCTGTAGCCACGGGCAGCATAAAGGCACAGCTAGCGGCCATGGCCGCAGGGGCTGCGAGGAAGATAGGGTCAAGGTTTGCGGTAGTGGCTAATGCACCGAGAATAGGGACAAAGGCGGCGGTCGTGGCTGTGTTGCTGGTTAGCTCGGTCAGGAAAGTGATGAGCGCAACAATACCGAGGATCAAAACAAACAGGGGTGCAGTCGCAAGGCCAGACATGGCTTCGCCAAGGTAGATCGCAAGCCCAGTGCTTTTGATAGCGGCCGCGATGCTAAGGCCGCCGCCAAACAATAAGATCACCCCCCAAGGCAGTTTAACTGCAGTTTCCCAGTCTAGCAGCGCGGGGCCTTGCTCTTTACTACCTGATGGTATGATAAACATAGCAAGTCCTGCCCCAACGGCGATATGCATGTCAGACAGACGCGCGACAAAGGGCAATAAATTAATCAGTGGTTCCCATTCCACAAGTACCTGCCGAAAGCTCCACATAAGCGCCATTGTAACCATGACGATCGCCACTCGTTTTTCAGGTGTTGTGATAGCGCCAAGTTTGGCAAGTTCTGCGTGCACAATTTTTTTGCCACCTGAAACCAGCTTGCGCTCGAATGGAAAGCAAATACGTGTCAGCACAAACCACGCCAGCGGAACCATTGTTAGTACAACAGGAATGCCAAAGCTCATCCATTGAAGGAAGGAGATTTCGCGCCCCGTTTCTTGCTCAATAAATTCTTTCACAAACAGGTTTGGCGGCGTACCAATGTATGTACCCAACCCGCCGATAGAAGCCGACCACGCACACCCAATAAGCAACGCAACCGTAAACCGGTGCCCGTGAGCTTTTTCTCCAAGGATGGTGACAGCTACTGTGAGTGCGATGGGAATAAGCATCAGGGTTGTAGCGGTGTTGGATATCCACATTGACAGCAAAGCGCTGGTGGCCATGAAGCCAGCGATTAGTGCGTAGGGGTTGTCTCCAACACGGGCGAGAATATGTAGGGCAATACGCCGGTGTAAGTCCCATTTTTGCATTGCCATAGCAGCGATAAAACCACCAAGAAGGAGGAAAATAACGGGGGCTGCGTAAGGGAGGGACGCGCCTTTGTTTGTAGTAACGCCCATGATAGGCAGCAATACTAGCGGTAATAAACTGGCGGCAGGCACTGGAATAGCCTCCGTTGCCCACCAGGTGGCAAGCAAGGCCACAATAGCAACTGTGTTCCATGCCGCAAGGGACAAACCGTCAGGTGTAGGGGAGAGCGCCAAAATAAAAAAAAGAGTTGGTCCAAGAAACAAACCAATATTTTGGTATGTTGCCCGGCCATTTTTTTTTGCGTTTTTAACTGCTTCAGCCACAGGTTTTGTCCTCCCAAACAAGTAAGTCATTGCACATACTGCTTAATGGTCTTTCTGTGAAGGATGTTTTTGTTTTATATTCCGGAAGGTCATGAGAGAGGGCGCCTGCGCATATGCATTGTGTAAGGCTATTCTTAACCATGTATTTTAGCGGTTTATTTAGAAATTCTCCTTATATTCTAACTGTCAGACATAGGGGTCCGTGGGCGTTTTCCGAGTAGCTTTCAGCAAATGAAATCTATCTTCTTGAGAGGAAAGCGATATGAGTAGAAATTCAGTTTTACGGGTAGCCGTGTGTGCTGCTTTACTACAATTGGGGACTATAGCTGTCACAGCAGGAGACAGTCCTTGGCTTGTGCGCTTGCGCGTTATCGATGTTTCGCCTGATGTAAGCAGTACAACATCTATCGGTGGTGCAGCCACAGTAGAAAGCAGCTGGGTGCCAGAATTAGATATTACCTATTTTTGGACAGATCATGTTGCTACAGAGCTTATCCTAGCTACCAGTAAGCACACAATGGGTGCAGTTGGTACTGGTTTGGGTGACTTGAATTTGGGGCATGTGTGGGTATTGCCGCCGACATTGCTGCTTCAGTATCACCCTAACCCTAACGGGCAGATACGGCCTTACATTGGGGCAGGGATCAACTACACTATATTCTATAGCGCAGACAGCGCTGGGTTTAATTCTATTGATTATAGTAACAGCTTTGGTGTGGCATTTCAGGGTGGCATAGACATCGGGATTAATGACCATTGGGCTTTCAACGTTGATGTCAAAAAAATCTATATCCAAAGCGATGTGAGCATTAACGGTGGTGCAGTTACCGCTGCCGCAGACATTAACCCGTGGGTATTTGGTGCTGGTTTAGCCTACCGGTTTTAAATTTAGTCTGATTGTAGGGGGCGTCTGCATTGTTGCAGATGCCTTTTTCAATCTCAGCCAACAACAAATTCCCGCATTTTTTTTGTAACTATCTAGTGGCCGTTTTGGGCGTAATTGCTGGGCTCGAAAGAGCTTTCTATTAACCATTTTCTGTTAAATGTAAGAGGGGTTTAACAGTTCTGAAAGATACTGAATGGGGTATTTAGGAAAAAAAATAACTCCTGATGTGCAGGAAGGTTTGGATAAAATATATCTTGCGCAATTGCAGCTATTGAGCGCGATTATAGCTGTATATTTTCTGCTGTTAACGACAACGCACGCTCTTTATCTAGAGCCGAACCTTCGGCTTCCTGTTGGCGGCTCCTCTCTGCTAGCCTGCATTGTGACAACCGTCATTCATTGTATGGTGCGATTTGGGAAGTTGCCTGCCCGCTATAGCCATTGGGCTTTTGTGCCTGTAGCAGTGCTTAGTACCATTTCGGTGTTTATGCACATCGTCCTTTCACAGGATGAAATGCAAATGACACATGCTTTTATCATTATAGTTGTGTTCAGTATCGTTAGTTTATCGCCGCTGCTATATTCCGTTGCGCTGGCTGTAGCTACATCGGCCTTTCTGCTGGCGTTATATATTATCCCCAACGAAAACGATGTGCATCTGGTTTTCACACTTTTGATAATTGTTGGGACCAGTTCACTGGGTTTCATGATGAAGTTTCGCACGATCTATAAGTCTGTGATTTTAGTGCATGCGAACAGGGATAAAGCTGAGAGCCTTGCCGCTGCTTCTCAGCAGATGAAAGAGCAAATTGCAAAAGTACAAAAAGCCAATGTGGCGAAAGACCAATTTATTGCCAATATCACCCACGAGCTTCGTACGCCGCTTACTGGCACAATGGGTATGTTGGAATTACTGGATCACACGGATCTCGATAAGCAACAGAGTTTTTTGGTGGAAACAGCACAGAAAAGCTCAAATTATTTGCTAAACGTTGTGAATGATATGATTGCTCTTGGCAGTATAGATGCGGGCAAGCTGATCTTAGCCGAAGAAGGAGTTGATCTTGTTGCTCTCACACATGAAGTGCTGGACGAATATCGTGCTGTAGCTGAAGACAAAGAAATAACGTTGACGAGTAGCTTTAAGCCAGCTGGTACCATTTTGGTCAAAAGCGATGCTGCGCGCATCGTGCAATTACTGTCAAAGCTTGTTTGCAACGCTGTTAAATTCACTGAAGAGGGTGGCGTTCTCGTTTCTTTGGAGTGGCGTCCCACCGAAGGCGGGAAAACTGGCAAAGCTATATGGCGTGTCGCCGACACTGGCCCTGGCATACCACGGGACAGTATTTCCTCCATGTTCAATAGGTTTGAACAATCTGACCAAACCATTACCCGCATGACATCGGGCACGGGCCTTGGTTTGTCTGTGGTGAAAGAAGTCATCGAATTCATGAAGGGCACAATAGATGTAAAGAGTGATGTGGACAAAGGCGCTGTATTCAAGATCAGTTTAGATTTGGAAGCTTGGACAAAGGAGATGGAGCAGGCACCAAGTGCAGGTACGCCGGAAGAGCTGGCAGCAAACCTTGAGGCGATGCCTATTAGAGTGTTGCTGGCGGAAGATAACCGGGTGAACCAGCTTGTTATCACTAAAATGCTTCAGAAGCTAAAGGCAGAAGTGACAGTTGTTGGTAATGGGCAGTTAGCAGTAGATGCGGTAGCCGAAACTGAAAAGCCATTTGACCTGATCTGTATGGATATTCAGATGCCTATATTAGATGGGCTTTCAGCCGCTAAAGTGATCATGATTAAATCTAAAAACCCACCGCCCATTGTTGCTGTTACAGCTAATACTGGAGACCATGATATTATTGAATACCGCAATGCAGGCATTGAAGCGGTTGTGACTAAGCCTATTAACTTTAATCATTTTCGCGCGGTTGTTTTGTCGGTCGTGCAAGCCCATAAAAAGAAAAAGCTGGCTTCAGGCCGCTAGCCACGGCAATGGCCAGCTTGTTTTTGTTCTATCAAGCTGCCAGCCATGACCTGTAGCGTTTTGCGGCTTTGCTCGTTTGTATCTGTGACCGAATAAGGGTGATAAATGGCCCCCAGAATGGATCTGGTTTTTTGCCTGCTGCAATGCGGTGCATCTGGGTTTTAGACCAAGACATTTCTGCCATTGAATTCAGCGCCGGCACAAGCAGTTTGAAGGCTCGTGTGTCTATTCTAGCCGACGCTCCTGAAAGTAAATTGTTGGCAACATTTGGGTCTTGAGAAAAGGGCCTTGCCATGCCCACTACATCAAGCGCGCCACTTCCAAGCGCATCTTCCATGCCAGCAAAGCTGCGGAAACCACCGGTAACCATTAGGGGCATTTTGGCATAGCTGCGTGCTTTCTTTGCGAATGTCAGAAAATACGCTTCCCTTGCTTTGGTTGTTTCTTTTACGCTTTTACCACCCGCGGTGCCGGTCATGGCAGGGGCTTCATAATTGCCACCTGAAATTTCAAGCAAGTCCAGCTTCTCACTATTCAGCATTTTAATAACGGCTTCTGCGTCTTCTTCAGTGTAGCCGCCACGTTGAAAATCCGCGCTGTTCAGTTTTATGCCGACGCAGAAGCTAGGGCTGACTTTCTTGCGTACTGCCCGGACGACTTCGAGTAACAGTCGCGCGCGATTTTCAATGCTGCCACCCCATTTGTCAGTGCGGTGGTTCGTGTGGGGAGATAAAAACTGGCTTAGCAAATACCCGTGTGCACCGTGGATTTGCACGCCGTTAAAACCGGCTTGTTCAAATACCGAAGCTGTTGTGGCAAAGCGCTCAATGATATCGCCAATATCTGTTTCTGTAAGGGCGCGCGGTACCGCAAACATGCCTTTTGCACCTTTGATGCTCACGGCAATAGCTGAGGGCGCAACAGGCTCTTCATTTACCGCGGCGAATACTTGGCGGCCCGGATGGCTTATCTGCGCCCATATCTGCCCGCCGCCTGAACGCCCCGCTTTAGCCCATGTCTCTAGGTCAGCTAAATTACTGGCGTTTTCAACAATAACATTGCTCGGTCCTGTTAATGATTTTCGGTCAATCATCACATTGCCGGTGATGAGTAATCCAGCGCCACCCTGTGCCCACTGGCGATATAGTGCGATAAGCGTATCACTGGGACCATGGCGTGTATCGCACAGGCTTTCTTCCATGGCGGCTTTGCCAATCCGGTTCTTCAGTTTACTGCCGTTTGGCAGTGTAAATGCTTCACCGAGCTTGCTTGCTGTTTGCTGCTGCTGTGCCATCGGAGCCCCTCCAGTATGTTTCTTCTGTTTATAGTTATCTAAGGCGTGGGAGAAACTGTTCAAGAGCCCGCAAAAACTGGGCAGTTTTCCTTGACACTTATGGGTATTTTCCATAGACAACACTCACTTCCCAAGGAAGCCATAGTTTGAATGTGCCTTTAACGGTCCGCCCTAAGGTACCCACCAGTTAGCGAGTTTCGCACACTGGTGTCATTCTGGTTTGGTTTTCTATTTGGGGTAACTGTTTGAATTTGAACCGCTTTTAAGAAAGTGAGTGAAAATATGTTTGATAGCCTTTCCGATAGGTTAAGTGGCATCTTTGATGGCCTTAAACGCCGTGGTGCGTTAAAGGAATCGCATGTCTCGGAAGCAATGCGTGAAGTCCGTATTGCCCTCCTTGAGGCTGATGTTGCCCTGCCTGTCGTTAAAAGTTTTATCAAAAAGGTTACTGAAAAAGCAGTTGGCGCCGAAGTTTTAAAGTCTGTAACGCCCGGCCAGCAAGTTATCAAAATCGTCAATGACGAGCTGACAGCTATGCTTGGGTCTGAAACAAGCACTATTAATACTGTGGGTGTGCCGCCTACCGCCATTTTGATGGTGGGTTTGCAGGGTTCTGGTAAAACAACCACGACTGCCAAGATCGCCAAGCGCCTTACAGAAAAAAATAAACTCAAAGTTATGATGGCGTCACTTGATGTGCGTCGCCCAGCCGCGCAAGAGCAACTTCGAATTCTTGGTGAGCAAGTTGGCGTGAAAACGCTACCGATTATTGAAGGTCAAATGCCGGTTGATATCGCCAAACGTGCGATGCAAGCAGCCAAGCTACAAGGCTTTGACGTTGTCATGCTTGATACGGCAGGTCGTTTGCATATTGACCAAGGCATGATGGCTGAGGTTGTGGCTGTGCGCGATGCGACAATGCCAGTTGAAACACTGCTGGTCGCAGATAGTTTGACGGGTCAAGATGCGGTTAATGTAGCTGCTGAGTTTGATGCGCAACTTGGCATCACTGGTGTGGCTCTTACCCGCATGGACGGTGACGGCCGTGGTGGTGCCGCGCTTTCAATGCGTGCTGTTACTGGCAAGCCAATTAAGCTAGTTGGTACTGGCGAGAAAATGGATGCGCTGGAGGATTTTCACCCTGAGCGTGTCGCAGGCCGAATTCTTGGCATGGGCGATGTGGTTAGCTTGGTTGAAAAAGCTGCAGAAACCATGGAGCAAGCAGACGCCGAGAAAATGGCCAAGAAAATGGCCAAAGGCGAGTTTGACCTAGACGACTTGCGCACGCAGCTGCAGCAGATGTCTAAACTTGGCGGCATGAAAAGCATCCTTAATATGCTGCCGGGCATTGGTAAGATGAAATCTGCCATGGACCAGCAAGGCGTAGACGACAAAGTTTTCAAACGCCAAGAAGCTATCATTTCTTCCATGACTAAGGTTGAACGCAAAAAGCCGAAAGTTATTAATGCATCTCGCAAGAAGCGGATAGCTGCTGGCGCGGGAGTTGGTGTACCTGAAGTAAACAAGCTTCTAAAAATGCACATGCAGATGGCTAAAATGATGAAGAAAATGGGTAAAATGGGCAAGGGTGGCCGTATGCCACAGATGCCTGGAATGCCCGGCGGAATGCCTGGTATGGGCGGCGGTATGCCCCCGGGGTTCGACAAACTGTTTAAATAATACTGACTGATTAACACAAACACTAACTTGAGAATAATCCTGAAATGAGTTCAGGATTCTGAAAGGAACTACAAAATGGCACTATCAATTCGTCTTTCTCGCGGTGGCGCAAAGAAACGTCCTTATTATCGTCTTGTTGTGGCTGATAGCCGCATGCCACGTGATGGCCGCTACATTGAGCGTTTGGGCACATACAACCCAATGCTTGCTAAAGATGACGAGAAGCGGGTTACTCTTCTTGAAGACCGTATCAAACATTGGCTTTCTGAAGGCGCACGCCCTTCTGACCGTGTAAGTCGCTTCCTTGAAGCTGCTGGCATGCTAGAGAAGAAAGTTCGCAACAACCCGAACAAAGCTAAGCCTGGCCAAAAAGCTCTTGATCTGATCGAAGAGAAAAAAGGAAAAGCTGAAGCTGCTGCTGAAGCTGCCAAAGAAGCTAAAGAAGCTGAAAAAGCTGCAGCTAAAGAAGCCGCCGAAGCTGCAAAAGCTGCCGCTGCTGAAGCCGCTGCTGCTCCTGCTGAAGAAGCGCCTGCTGAGGAAGCTGCTGCAGAAGAAAAGCCAGCTGAAGAAAAAGCTGCTGAGTAAATCTAATCTGGCCCATT
>JAESTR010000093.1 GCA_016763495.1 Kordiimonadaceae bacterium | reverse complement strand
TGCTGGACGCTGAGCTGCTGCCTGATGCTGCCATCGACGCCACCCTTGCCGATGGGCCGATGAACCAACCGTGCGGCGATGGCGGCAGGAAACTATTTGCGAAAGCCATTTGGCGCCGAAGCAGTTGACCAGCCCGGATTATGCCGGATTTTCGAACTATGGGTATCATATGGATGCCGGCGCGTTTTCGGTCTTCTTGCGGGATCACTGCAAAGAAAAGCTGGGTGTTGAACATATCTCGGATACGATGATAGGCATTAATTCCTCAGATAATGGTGATATTTCTGCGATCGGAACCAAAGAAAATGGCGATATAGAAGGCGATCTGTTTATAGACTGTACAGGCTTCCGTTCGCTCTTATTGGGCCAACATTATGGCGTTAACCTAAAGTCTGTGAAGAACACTTTATTGCCAGATACAGCTCTGGCGGTACAGACGCCTTACTTAGAGGGCGACCCAGTCCAATCAGTGACGGTAGCGACAGCTCAGCCCGCAGGCTGGATATGGGATGTAAGCCTATCTTCCCGGCGCGGCGTCGGGCACGTATACAGCAGCGCTCATATGGACGAGGAGCAAGCGACCGAATGTGTGCGCGCTTACCTCGGGCGGGACGAAAAGTCTTTTGGTGAACTTTCTGTCCGAAAACTATCGATTGGATCAGGCTACCGTGAGACCTTTTGGAAGCAAAACTGCGTTGCAATTGGTTTATCGGCAGGATTTTTGGAACCCTTAGAAGCTTCTGCGATTATGCTTATTGAAACTTCTGCGAATATGATTGCTGATAATATGCCTACGACCCGGTGTGCGATGGATATTGTCTCCAAACGGTTTAATGTGCGGCTGCACAATATGTGGGGCCATATAATTCATTTTTTAAAATTGCATTATTGCCTTAGTGAACGCACAGAGCCTTTCTGGCTAGATAATCGAGCGCCAGAGAGTATGCCAGATAAATTAAAAGAGGACCTTGCTCTTTGGGCAGATCAGGTGCCACAGGCAAAAGAATTTGCTGGCCAGGACGAGTTGTTCCCGCCAGCGAGTTATCAATATGTTTTATATGGTATGGGCTATAATACCCGCACGAACCCGCGTGGTGTTTCAAACGAACTGGAAGAGTTCAGCCAAATCCAATTTGAAAGTGTTAGTCGGAATGCCGGGCGCCTTACTAAAATGTTGCCAACCAACAGGTCACTGCTCGATTCACTGAACGCAAATTAGGCCTACGCCAATAATTATACTTCTGCTTATTAAATACCCGCTTAAAGTTGCTTTAGAGGCTTTGTATGTTTGATATCACTCAGAAAACGCGAGAGATCACAGGTCTCTCTCTGGATTCTATCCCCTACGGTGAGTTGCTAGATGCAGGTGAACCTGTCATTTTGAAAGGTGTTGCTAACAGTTGGCCTCTCGTCGTTGCCGGGCAAACTTCGGCTAAAGAAGCTATGCGCTATATGCAAGGGTTTGACGCGGGGCGCGAGCTAACTATGTATATGGTGCCGGCTGAAGCCAAAGGCCGTATCTTCTACAATGAAGAGCTTACTGGGTTTAACTTTCAGCATGCGGGTGCCACTTTCGATGACTTTATTGAAGCTGTGTGTAGCCAACTATCTACTCCAAACCCTATCTCACATTATGTTGGATCACGAGATGCAGATATTTTTTTTCCGGGGCTGAGGAAAGAGAATGACCTACGGCTCGCGCACCCGATGTTTGAGCATGGTAATTTGCTTGCCAGTGTATGGATGGGTAGCAAAACCACCGTTGCAGCGCATTATGATATGTCAAATAATATGGCGTGCTGCATGGTTGGCAAAAGGCGCTTCACTCTGTTCCCGCCTGCCGCGGTTCATGGCCTTTATCCTGGGCCGCTTGAACCCACGCCCGGTGGGCAGGCTATGACAATGGTAGATTTCCACGACCCAGACCATGATAAATACCCAAATTTCAAGGATGCGCTTGCAACTGCTCAGGTGGCTGAACTGGAACCCGGTGATGTTTTGTTTTTTCCAGCACTTTGGTGGCATCATGTTGAAGCGCTTAGCGATTTTAACATTATGATGAATTACTGGTGGAACGATGCCCCAACATTCTTGGATAATCCCAATGACACATTGTTGCACGGCATGCTGAGTTTGCGAGATCGCCCCAAGCATGAGAAAAAGGCGTGGCAAGAACTGTTCAACTATTATGTTTTTGGGCCAAGCGCCATTGCCGCCAAGCATTTGCCTAAAGCCGCACAAGGTGCGCTGGGTCCGATGGATGATATGAAGGCTCGACGGCTTAGAGCTCAACTTTTGCAGCGTCTTAACTGTTAGTGGAATTTTGGGGTATTTGGGCTTTTACGAGCAAGCCTTATATAAGCTTTGCATCAAAAGGAGCAAATCAGGGGCACCCAAACACGTTCCTCAGTACTGATCAATGATCAGGCACGTTTGTAATAGATTTTCACTGGGGGCGACCACCGGTAGGGGCTCAGGCAACCACGGAACTTAATATTGCTACTATGCCAACGTGCCTTTTAGGCCGACCTATTTTTAGCAGCAGGGCAACAGAATAAATAGAGAGAAAGATTTTCGTGAGGCCCGTTTAAAAATGCGCCTCTCTTTAGGTTGATTTAATTTATGTTTACTGCCCACAGTGGCTTTGCAAATGGTGCATTGTTGGTTACATTGCTTATATTCAATAAGCTGAGAAATATTGTGTTTTTACAGAGGTATAGCGCGGTATGGCATGGAGGGATGTTCGATAAGACATGGGAATGAATAGTAAAATAAAGGATGCCACCATGCAGGATGTCGCCCAATTAGCGGGCGTGTCAATGATGACTGTTTCTCGAGTGCTTGGGAACGAAGTAAAAGTCCGGGAAGCCACCCGTAAAAAGGTGCAGGATGCAATTGCGGAGCTTGGGTATAAACCCAATATTTCAGCGCGTAGTCTTGCCAGTTCCAAATCACACTTGATTGCGTTTTTGTATCAACGGCCGAGGGAAGGCTATATGGGGCAGCTGCTCGTTGGCGCAATGGCGAAGTGTCAAACGCGGGGCTATAATCTTGTGGTGAGTTTTTTTGATGACACGCAGGTAGATATTAGCAGTGCGCTAGAAGATCTTATTCGAAGTAGCCGTATCGACGGCGTTATTCTACCGCCCCCTTTTGCAGATACAGACAGCGTTCTGGATATTTTACAACGATCAAACGTGCCGACTATCCGCATTTCACCTGAGCGTAAAGAATGCCCGTTCCCCTCAGTATGTATGGATGAAACCCAAGCGGTTTTTGAAATGACAGAATATTTGATTGAGCAGGGGCACCGTAAAATTGGCTTTATCAAAGGCCATCCAGATCATAGTGGGACGTACCTGAGGTTTCGTGGCTTCAAGCAGGCACTAGAAAAACACGGCGTCTCACTGCCTGCAGGGTATGTTCAGCAAGGGTTTTATAACTTTAAATCCGGCTTCTCTGCTGCTGAAAGCTTGCTCGCAGAGGCGGAGCGTCCTACAGCAATTTTCGCCTGTAATGACGAAATGGCGGCAGGGACCGTTGCGGCCGTGCAAAAGAACAATCTATCTGTACCGGGTGACGTGTCGGTAGTTGGATTTGATGATGCGCCGATCGCCTCGTCCATATGGCCGGGGCTTACCACTGTGCACCAGCCGATTGTAGAAATGGCTGAACGCGCGGCGGATATGCTGATCGATCAGCTTACGAACAAAGAAGCCTCAGCCACCAATGAGCACAGGCTACGCAACCAGATGGACTTTAATCTGGTTCTCCGTGATACGGTGGCACCACCGACGGCATAGTCGCCGATTTCTAGTAAAACTTCCCTTGTGCGTGTGCTGCCAAGCCGACAAGTGCAGGCTGTCTTTCCTGTATTTGAAGAACCGGAATATTTTTCACAAAGCTGAGGCGGCCCTTTTCTTCAAAGCGCTCCCTAAAGAGGCTGGCGTGGAAAATCTCCATAATGTTCGGAAGGACCCCACCTGCTAAGTAAAGGCCGCCAGTCGCGTTGAAAGTAACGGCCATATCACCAGCAAAGCTACCAAGAATATTGCAAAATAAATCAGCTACTTTTCGGCAGTTCCCCGTCGGATTCTTTAAGGCATTTTCTGTGATTTGGCTCGGGTTTAGTTGTTGTGTGGGTTTTCCCTGAAGAGTTGAAACGCCTGATACAGCGTGCTTAGCCCTTGGCCCGAGATAATACGTTCAACTGATACGCGCGGATAGAGCTTTTTAACAGTGCGGAGAATGTCATGCTCCAGATCATTAACCGGAGCGAAGCTGATGTGGCCGCCTTCGCTTGTTATAACTTTCCAGCCATCTCCCACGGGAGTTAGGCACGCCACACCGACCCCTGTCCCTGGGCCAATAACGACTTTGTTGCCAGTAATATCAATTTCAGATCCGCCAATTTGTTGAAGGTCGGTATCGTTCAATACAGGGAGCGCGCAGGCAATAGCTTCAAAATCATTAAGAATATTGACGCGTTCAACATGCAAGTCGGTTGCGAGGGCGGATTTTTTAAAGGTCCAAGGGCAGTTTGTCATTTGGATCGTGTCATGGGCAATAAACGCTGCAATGGCTATAGCCGCCAACTTGGGCCGCGGTCTGGTCGAGGTCTCTAAGTACGCGTTTGCTGCATCCTGCAGGCTGTCATAGTCAGCCGTTGCCACGACCTTAGGGCACTCAGGTATTAATTTCCCGTCGGTATCAGCCAAAGAAAATCGCGCATTTGTTCCGCCAATATCTGCAACCAAAATAGGGGTGTTGTCCGTCATGTTATACTCTTTTACTAGGGTCTGAGCCTGTGTGATTGTCAGGGGAAGTATGCGATTTCAAGACGCACCTTCCCCATGGAGAACCCATAAAGGTCTATTGTTGATGAGCGCTTACCACCACGTGGTATAGAGCGCGATCAGGATGAGGATGATTAGCCCTGCTTGAAGGTTGAATGTTTTGCTCGTGGAGAAATCAATATCCCCAATATCAACGGTTTCAGCATGTTCCTGAGGTTTGCCTGCTAGTGAGACCAAAATGGCAAGGACTGTGCAGATAAGGAATACAAGCCCCACCCTGTCGATGAACGGATAGTCGGGCAGCAAGTAATAGAAGGCACGTGAGAGTACGAAAGAGCCAATCGCTGCAACGATTGCACCAGCGGCAGTTGCTCGCTTCCAGAAAAGGCCAAGGATAAATATGACCACGATACCTGGTGTGAAGAAACCGGTGAAGTCTTGGATAAACTTGAACCCTTGATCGAAACTGCCTAGCAGTGGTTTTGCTGTAATTAATGCAAGGCTAAGGGCTGTGATGCTCACAATTCGGCCAACAGTCACATAATGTTTTTGACTCTTGTCTTTACGGTAATGGCTATAAACATCCATGGTGAAGATGGTGGCAATACTGTTCATCATTGATGCAAGTGATGAGACAATCGCCGCTACAAGCGCCGCAAATATCAAGCCCTTTAAGCCAACGGGCATCAAGTTCAACATAGTTGGGTAGGCTTGGTCAGCATGTTCAAGGTCTGGTGCGAGCACTAGGGCGGCAATGCCAGGCAACACAACAATAAGCGGCATCAAAAGTTTCAAGAAAGCAGCAAAGTTAATACCCTTTTGTGCTTCTTCAAGGCTTTCTGCGGCAAGGGCGCGCTGGATTATATATTGGTTGAACCCCCAATAAGAGAAGTTCATGACCCACATACCACCAATAATCACAGATATGCCGGGCAGGTCGTTATAGAAGGGGCTATCTTCACTGAGGATCATGTCAAACCTGTCAGGGAAGCGTTCGGTAAGGGTTGTGAAGCCGCCAATTACACCGCTCTCACCACCAATGAGATTAAGTGTCAGGTAGGATAGGAATAGTCCGCCCAAAATTAATAGAACAACCTGAATGATATCGGTTAGTGCTACGGCTTTTAGCCCGCCATAAAGGGAATAGGTAAGAGCAAATACACCTAAGAAAATCATGCCATAGATCATATCGACACCGGCAATAGTGTGGATGGCAAGTGCGCCAAGCCATAAAACAGATGTGAGGTTTACAAAGGTATAAAGCGCTAACCAGAAAGTTGCCATTATCATGCGAACACTATGATTATAGCGTTGCTCCAGATACTGCGGCATAGTGTATATTTTTTGCTCCAGAAAGATTGGCAGCATATATTTGCCGACAATAACAAGTGTGATGGCTGCCATCCACTCGTAGGATGCGATGCCAAGTCCAACAGCATAGCCAGAACCTGACATGCCGATGATTTGCTCGGCTGAAATGTTGGCGGCTATCAGGGACGCACCAATTGCCCACCACGGCAGTGATTTGCCTGCTAGGAAATAGTCTTCTGTGTTTTTGTCGTGGCCTTCTTTATCCCGTGAAACCCACAAGGCAATTGCGATTATGCCTATAACATAGACTGCAAACACCCCCATATCGATTGATGACAAACCCATTTCCCGCTCCCGAAGCTATTCAAATTTGTTTATTGATATGTTAGCGCTAACATTAACAATACAGAGAGTCAACGCCATTTGCCAAAATGCGGGAAAAAATACTAGAAAATGTGATCGATTTTGAGAGGGATTTTGCACTAAAGGAAGTGTCTGGCCTGATGGGGCTATTTCACCTTTTTTTGCAGAGTGGCAACAAACTGACCGTGCATTTTAGCCGTGATGGGATAAAAATAGATAATGGCAATGGAGCCGCATAACGCGCCAAAGGGGACAAGCGTGAAAATATTTTTAAGGCCTTGGCTCGTGCCGTTGGAAAAAGAGGTGCCGGCTTCGAAGCCCACATAGTCCAACAGCAGTCCTACGGCAAAGGCTGATATACCTATGGTAATTTTCTGGAACGACGACGCGATGCCGATCAGTAGGGACTCGCTGTGAATATTACTGTGTACTTCTCCGTATTCTATGGTGTCGGGTAACATGCTCCAGAACAAGATAGCATAGGCACTTAACCCCACAGACGTGAGGGATATTTCTGCTAAGGTAAGAAATGTGGAATTACTTTGGTCGACGTATATAAGCCCAAGACCTAACAGCGCGACGAGTGATCCTACAATCCAAGTATTTCTTTTCCCGAATTTTAGCGCAACGGTGGCCCAAAAGGGGATGCCAACCAGAGGGGCTGCCAGCACAAATACAATTGCTGTGTTGCCGATATCTCTGCCACCAAACTGGTTCTCAAAATAAAATAGGCTGGTTTGTCCTATAACGGTGGTGGCTACATTAACCATTACAAAGCCACCTATTAAAAGCAAGAATGGTTTATTGGAAAAAATTGAGGAAATCCCATCGGTTACACGGGCGTTGGCTACAATTTTATTGATAGGATTGGCGGACTCTGTCGTAGCGTGGAAACAGAAATATAAAATAAAAATTGCTAAGAATCCGGCACCTACGCCCATATAGGCGAAGGCTTCTGCATCGCTATAAGTTCCTTGCATTTGTTTAGCAAAAAAACTGATGCTGATACCGCCTAAAAACCCAAAATACATTCGTACTCCGGAGAGTTTTGTTCGAGCATCAAAGTTGCGCGTCACCCGCGCACCAAGCGCCGAGTAGGGGATAGAGACAACAGTATAACAACTGCGAAATAATAGCAGTATGCCCAGATAATAAGCCGCTTCCCAAAATTTGTTTTCAAAAGTGACCAGGGTGAATAAAAGGGCAAAGGATACCCCCAGTGGTACGGCGCCAAATAGGAGGTAAGGCCGGTAGGGGCCCCAGCGGCTACGAGTGCGCTCTGCGATAAAGCCCATGGTTGGATCTGTGATGGCGTCCCATACACTTGCAATTAGAAAAATGGTGCCGACAACGGTGTTGGGGATGCCGACAACATTTGCGTAGAAGAAAAATAGGTAAAAGCTGGTGCCTTGCCAAAATAAATTTAAAGCATAGTCGCCCGTGCCATATCCAAGGAATGTTTTCCACCGGACGGGAGGTGGTGTCTTTTCATTCATACACTGGACAGCCCTTAAAATACTGATGTAATAGCGCTAGCGCACAGTAGTTGGCACAAAATGCCATTGTTAACCATCATATGAACTAACGGCAAACACTATTACACGGAGGCTGTAGTGGGGGGGTATATTTAGGTGTTGATCCTTGTGTAACCAAAATACATGAGTGTAACTAAAATGCATAGGCATCGCTGTTGTGAATGCTTTGGGTACCTATTCTTTTCCATACTTAAGTGCGGGTGGTGACGAACGTGAGGCGCTTGGCAGTATTTCCTGAGCATAGCGCATCCACCTTTCCGCTCACTATCCAAGCCTTGTGGATAATGCCAGTAATGCCAGAGTAGGGCTTTCCAGCCATCGGGCGTGGTCACTCAATTTTAAAACAATGAAAAAGGGGTAAAAGCCGAAGGCGATTGAAAGATGCGCATGCACCATTCATTGAAGGCGTCCTAAACCAAAATAACAGGGGCAGGGTATGCTAATGGGCCCCTTCCGTATACGTCCGGTTTAGCCGGCAAGGGTGTAGGGCAGGGTGTTAAGGAGCGTGCGGTAGTGAGAATTATAGAGGTGGACGGGAGCAATTATCTCGGTGAATTGGTATATTGGGAGTATTTCTATATTGCGTCTTGAAACGTTAGCGCAACTTGGTGAGGCGAGCTGTCTGCCCTTAAGGTGTTGAAATATAAAGAAGATGTGCAGGAACCTTCATGAATTGAACGCGAAGGCCAGTGATTGTGAGCCGAATTCGAGACGTTCCCCCAACGTGTGCTATCCTGCAGCACTGTAATTTAAACCAAACAAAGTTTGACTGCCAAGTTGGTTCTGGACATTTTCTCAGTGGCGTACAATTATCCCCGTTAGGATGGGGTGTTTTTAGTGTAGGGGGAATTATGTCTGAGGTATTCGTTAGTACTGTGCTTGTGCCCGTGGGGCTGATTGCTGTTATGTTCAGCTTGGGCCTTTCTTTGGCTGTTCAAGATTTCAAGCGGCTTGCAAGCGCGCCAAAACCGGTTTTGGCTGGACTATTTGGGCAACTTATACTGTTACCGCTTCTTGCTTTCACCGTTGTTACGTTGCTGCAATTGCCTCCGATGCTTGCCGTCAGCATGATGATCGTTGCTGCATGCCCGGGGGGCGTAACATCAAACGCTGTGGTCTTCATCATGCGGGGTGATGTCGCTCTTTCCGATACATCGACAGCGCTTTCTAGTTTAGTGACTGTATTTTCAACACCGTTTATCATTGGGCTGGCTCTCGTCCATTTCTACAGCCACGGTACGGCCCCTCAAATTGCCCCTCTGCAAATAATGAAGGCACTTTTCATCATGACGGTGTTACCTGTTACTGCGGGTATGGTCCTCCGCCATTTTAAAGAAGAAGCTGCCGACAAGCTCATCACCTACCTTAAGCCAGCCTCTATGATTGTCTTGTTTTCCGTGATTATATTTTCACTGGTTGTTGGATATGAAAAAACCATTCATAATTTGGCGATTATTGCACCGGCCTCGTTGATACTCAACGTTATTGCTATGTTAATTGGGTTTGGTTTAGCGACATTACTCAAGCTTCCAACTGATCAGAAAATTACCTTGTCGGTGGAAGTTGGCGTACAAAATGCCACTATGGCTATTTTCCTCACACTCGTTGTGTTGAAAGATATAGAGCTGGCCAGTGGAGCAAATATTTACGGCGTTATCATGCTTATAAATGCGATGCTTTTTGTTCGCTTATTACGGTATTGGCAGCAACGGTCCGCCACCTAAAATACTATCTAAACACTATGCTTCACAGGGGCACCAGACTATATGGCGATCATTTTAAACAGTGCTGATATTAAAAGCAGGCTTTCTTACGATAAATGCATTGACCTGATGCGATCAGCAATGGTGGTGACAAGTAAAAGAGAAACTGAACTCCCCATGCG
>JAESTR010000092.1 GCA_016763495.1 Kordiimonadaceae bacterium | reverse complement strand
ATGAAGACACTGGTGAAATTCACCACACAGATGTTGCTTGCCGGTTTTTAGACCCAGACAGTCTGCGTTGCGGTAAATACATGACCCGCCAGCGCTACGTAGGCAACTGTGTGGTGATGAGCGTAGAGCTGCTGGATCAGTTGCCGTGGATGCCCAGCACGTGCGCGTACCGTTTGTTGTATGAAGGCAAGCCACTGTATGATTGGCACCCGCTGGTAAGTGGTGACGCGGGTACAGTGCAAACAGCCGGGCATTCAGCAAAAGGCCGGGTGGTTGATGAGCGTGATGCGGGTGACTTTGAAGATCATCTGGTTGATTGGCCTGCATGACCACAGGAGAATTTAGCTGCCTGTTAGGGGCTGAAACTGTACCCGTAACAGTGCGGCGCAACGCACAAGCCAAACGCCTTATCTTGCGTGTAGATAAAACCACTGGTGAGGTGAAACTGACCTTGCCCAAGCATGTGGGCAAGCGGGCTGCTGAGAAGTTCATCAATAATAATTTGGTGTGGATACAAAACGAACGCGCCAGCGTAGCCCCTGAAATGGTGACAGGACACGGGGATAGCTTACCGTTTTTGGGTGATATACAAACGCTTAATTTTACGGGAATATCGCCTCGTAAAGTGGTGCATGAATACGAGGAAATTTCTGTTGGCGGCCCTCTTGATTTGGCTGGCAAGAGGCTCGAGAATTGGTTTCGGGCAGAAGCGAAAAATATACTGACTGAGCGCGCCGACTACCACGCCGAAATGCTTGGCGCACGTTTTGAACGTATTAGCATTGGCGATATGAAAAGTAGGTGGGGCAGTTGTTCGTCAACCGGCACGTTGCGGTTCAGCTGGCGGCTGGTGCTGGCGCCCTTTGAAGTCCTAGATTATGTCGCTGCCCATGAAGTCGCTCATCTACTGGAAATGAACCATTCTGATCGTTTTTGGGCACATGTGGCTACTTGCATCCCGGATCATAAAGCCCGCCGGCGCTGGTTAAAAACTGAAGGTAATGCTCTGTTTAAAATCCGGTTTGGCGATTAATATAGGGTGGAGCGGTTAATAGTATTTAGCTGGCAATTGTAGCCTGTACTGTGAGCTGCAGAGCTGCAGAGCTGCAATAGGCTAAGATTTTACTAAGTATTTAAGAGCTCAACTATTTTAGCTGGGGGTTTTGAAGAATAACCCTTCGCGCAAGCTGCTGGCGATACGCTGGCTTTTATCAATCGCTTTATCAGATAGGGCAGGGTGAAGCATATCTTTCGCTGTGGCATGGAAAATACCTAGCCAAATATCAAAATGTCCATCTTCTAGTCCTGCTAGCTGGCGGTGCGCTAAAAACGGGTTGCCTTTGAAACTGCGTTCGCCAAATAACACCGTCATCCAAAAATCGGTGAGAGTTTGAATGTGGGTGTCCCAGTGGTCGCCAATTGCAGTGTCGAAAATTGGACCGATCTCGGCGTTTTGCCGCACTGCTGAATAGAATTCTTCCACGAAATTATGGATTAGCGGCCTATCGGCATTGGAGTTATGGTTTATTGCTTGTTCCATAGTTGCTAGATAAGTCTGCGGTGCTTGCTTTTCAAGCGCGGAAGCATTTGTTGCGACATTATGCCCGTATGGCTCAGTCGTTCAAATTGGCTGACAGTGGCAATATACTCATGGCCACATCAACAAGGTGCTGGATAGATTGTGCGCTGGCACGGGAGCGGCCCATAACACCAATAGCTAACGCTTGGCCTGAAAAGAAATCTGTCAGGGCAGTTAGATCCGCATCGGTGGCTATTTCACCTTTGTCTCTGGCTCTAGCAAAACAGGCGGCAACAGCCTGTGTACGCTTTTCGTTTATTGATTGGGCCAAGCCATCCAGTACTACGTGTTTGTGAGCGCATTCGACTAATGTATTGATTAGCATGCAGCCTTTTGGGCCTTGTACCAATTGGCTGCTGTTCATCACGGAATCAAAAAACTGTGAAAGCGCCTCACTGATCGGTAGTTCGGAGTTTTTCAGGTCTGCAAAAACTTTTTGGCCTCCGCCTTCAAAATAATGCGCTAATGCTTTGAAATAAAACTGCTCTTTGTCGCCAAAAGCTGCGTACAAACCAGGTTTGGCCATGCCGGTTGCCACAACAAGATCATTCATTGATGTCCCGTCATAGCCTTTTTCCCAAAATAGATTCATGGCTTTATCCAGCGCTACTTCGGGTTTAATTTTACGGGGGCGACCGCGTGCCATCACCTGCTCCTCTGCACGTTTCCTCAATTAAAGTACCAAGTGGTATTTAAACTCTTGACAATGTTTTTTCAAGTGATTAAATAAAGTACCGAACGGTATTTAATTAACGTCTAACATAAGCAGAGGACTAAATAAATGAGTAAAGTTGAAGGTAAAACAGCGTTAGTTACCGGCGCAAACCGGGGCATTGGTAGGGCTTTTGTTGAAGAGTTATTGAAGGCTGGCGCGGATAAAGTTTATGCTGCCGCGCGTAATATCGACACACTTGCAGACCTTGTTGAGCAAGGCCAAGGTCGCGTGGTGCCGCTTAAACTGGATGTTACAAATGTCGCAGAGATAGAAGCGCTGGCGAACACGCATACAGACGTATCGCTTCTTATAAATAATGCGGGAATTGCTGTTTTTGGCGGCCTTATTTCTGCGGAAAATACTGACCCTGCGCGCGCTGAAATGGAAACTAACTATTTTGGCACATTAAATTTGGTACGCGCTTTTGCGCCAGTGCTGGCGTCAAATGGTGGCGGAGCGATTGTTAATATGGCGTCAATAGCGTCATACATAAGCTTTCCCATACTTGGCTCTTATAGTGCATCTAAGGCCGCTGTGCACTCGCTAACGCAAGGTATTCGCGCTGAATTGGCGGCGCAAGGCACGCAGGTTTCGGGCGTGTATCCTGGTCCTGTGGACACGGCGATGGCAGAGCCTTTCCCAATGGAAAAAACGGCACCAAACGATGTCGCGCGTGATGTATTGCTGGCAGTAGACGCCGGACAAGAAGATATTTATCCAGACCCAATGTCAGCTGACATGCATGAAGCCTTCATTGCAGATCAAAAAGCTGTGGAAAAACAAACAGGTGAAATGTTGCCGGAATAGACGTCGAAATAAGGCTACTGTGTTAAATAAGTTATCTCTTGCTTGTTCCAGTATTAAGCTGATGTTGCCCGCTGTGAAACCCCTATCGCAGCGGGCACCTAAATTTAAACGCAGACAGCACGCACAACACGGCCAAACACCTCTGGTGCATTCAACATCATCATGTGACCTGCGTCGGATATGTCAAAATTGCAACTGGCCTCATCCACCACCCAGTCAGGCACGCACCAGTCGCTGCGAGACCTTTCCCCAGCGATCAAATTTACTGGAATGTCCGTTTTTAGCAAGGCCCGTACTTTTTCCAAAAAGGCAGGGTCTCGTGTTGTGTCTAAAACAGCTTGAGACTGTGCCTTTAGTGTGGAAGCGGGTTGGTGGTTTAGCCAGCTTCCGGCAACGTTTAAAGTCCAGTCATTTGCTTCAACATCTGCTCCTACGAGCCATTCCTTGACGTCGGCTTTATAGTACTCAAGAGTTTGTTCAACGGCGGGATTATCCATTTTTGCCAGCTTACTTGTCCACATGGCATCGCCAAACGTGAAATTGCCCTCTACGTTTGTGATAGAGGCGGTGAGTGAGGGATGCATGTCAGCGAACAGCATGGCAATAGCCCCACCGATTGAATGGCCAACTATGTTAACGGGTCCAGATAAATTGCTGTTTATCCACGTAGCGATATGATCGGCTTGATCTTGTAGTGTGATGCCCCCGGTTGCTGCATCCCTATGCTCGCCGTACCCGATTAAATCAGGCGCATAAATATTATTGTCGCTGATAGCAGACAGAATTTTATTGTCGGCTAAAGTGCCAAACAAGCCATGTATAAGCACAGTGGGGTATTGCATTGGATGTTCCCTAAGGGTTGGTGAAAGAGCGTTCGTTAAAGAGCAATTTGGTAAAAGGGCGTTAGTTAAAGATGCGCTCGAAGAAACCTTCCTTCTTTTTCTTTCGCAAGCCGTCTGTGGAGGATTGGCGAAAATCTGCAGCAGCACTGTAAATACCGGCATCGGCCAACAACGGGCGCACGGGCTGGCCTACGTGGGCTTCAAGCATAAAGTCAGACCAAATGCGGGCAGGTAAACCACCGCCGGTGACATAGCTCATGGGTTTATTGTCGTCGTTACCAACCCACACTGCAGCGGTCATGTCACTTGTGAAACCAACAAAAACGGCGTCCCTGTTATTTTGCGTAGTACCGGACTTGCCAGCAGCGGGCCCGTCGATAGCAGCGTTTTTGCCTGAGCCCCATTTCACAACAGACGTGAGCATCTCAGTCATGCTTTTCACGGTCGGATAGGCCAGCACAGCGATAGGTGGGTTCGGCCTGCGGCGATACAATACTTCGCCTTCCAGCGACGTAATCTCAACAATGGCGTATGACGGTGCCAAATGCCCGCCGTTTGCAACCGCGGCGTAGGCACTTGCAAGGTCTATCAATCGTACTTCTTCAGTGCCAAGTGGCAGGCTGGCGAGCGGAGACACATTGGTGGTGATACCAAGCCGCTTTGCCATGGCAGCGACACGACCGCGCCCAACTTTTTCACTGATTTGCACAGCGATGGTATTGATGGATCGCGCGAAAGCTTCACGGGCGCTCATCTCACCATTAAATTTGCCGTTGTAATTTTTGGGGGACCAGCCATCGATGGTGATCTTTTTGTCTACATATCTGTCTGTGGGGGTAATGCCCGATTCCAGTGCAGCCAAGTACGCGAATAGTTTGAAGGCCGAACCCGGTTGCCTGAGGGCCTGCACCGCTCGGTTAAACTGAGTTTTGGCATAATCGCTGCCGCCGACCATTGCGCGCACCGCACCGTCATGGTCGATGGCGACAATTGCGCCTTCGCCCGCACCTTTTTTTTTGCCTTCCCCTGAAAGGCCGCGTTCCAGCGCCATAGCCGCTGCACGCTGTACGCTTGGGTCTAGCGTTGAATAGATGATCAGCGATTCGCCCCTGCTGTCTGGTAAAAGCCTTCGCGCACGGCCTTCTATCCAGTCTGTATAATACCGCACATTACGGCCCGCCGCTGCTTGCTTGATAACAGGGGGCTGTGTTTTTATTTTTGCGGCAGCCGCGGGTGTTATGGCCCCTGTATCTGCCATAGTGCCCAACACTAATTGAGCTCGCTTCCATGCACCGCTAGGATTTATGTGGGGCGCATAGCGGGAAGGGGCTTTGACAAGACCCGCAATAGTCGCAGCTTCCGCGATCGAAAGGTCGCGCGCGCTATGACCAAAATATTTACGCGAGGCGGCATCAATACCGTACGCTCCCCCGCCAAAATACATACGGTTCAAATACAGTGTCAGGATTTGCCGTTTGGTGAATTTTTGCTCAAGCCAAAAGGCGAGCAGGAGTTCTTGAGCTTTACGCTTTAGGGTGCGCTGGTTGGTTAGAAACAGGTTTTTCGCTAGCTGCTGGGTGAGTGTGCTGCCGCCTGCGCGTACTCTGCCTGCAGTAATGTTAGTGAATAGCGCCCGCGCTAAACCGCGAATATCAATGCCAGGGTGGTCGAAGAAATACCTATCTTCCACCGCGAGGAAAGCATTTATAAGTGCATCGGGTGTTTCTTCGTACGAGATCCAGTCACCGTAACTTGGGCCACTGCGCACAAGGGTCGCACCGTTTGCGGCTTTGACGATAACAGCCGTGTCACCCGCGCCGGGTTGGGGTGGGTCATCAAGGTCTGGCAAATCAAGGGACAATACAGCAAGTACAATCAGGCCTAGCATAAAAGCCCAAACGCCAGCCGTGGCACCATAATAGAAGATGCGTTTTATAATAGGCTTTTTAGCGCCGGATTTAGTTACAGATTTTCTTGCGGTTTTCTTGGCTGTATTTTTGGTTTTAGGCGTTGTCCTACCGGCCTTTTTAGTGCTGGAATTTTTCACAGTGGTTTTCTTTGCACTGCTTTTCTTGGTAGTATTCTTAATGGTAGCGCCTTTGGATTTACTCGCGACTGCGTTGCTCACAGGTTTCCCTGTGCGTTTGTCTAACCTGCCCTTGTCACCATTATTTACCAAAATTCATCCTGCTTGTTGACGGCTTTAGCTATCTGTTTTTGTTCCAGTTCGACTTTCACACCAAAATGATGATCATTTTAGGGTGGTTTCGCTATAGCATGAAGAAAAATTACGGCAAAGTTTGGATTAAAGATATTTGTTTTGCTCCATGTATTTTATTGAATTATACCGAACGTTCGGTTATTTGTATGGGAATATAGTGTTTCTTGAAAGAATTGTATGCCGCGCATCGCAAAACACAGCAAATCTGCGTTAACTGATATATTGGAGCCAGTATTCCTGTCGTATGGTTATGATGGCGCGAGCCTTGGCATGCTGTCTGAGGCTGCGGGAGTCTCGAAAGCCAGCCTGTATCATCATTTTTCGAACGGTAAACAAGATATGGCAGCAGCTGTGTTGAACCGCTCAGGTACACATTTGCAGCAACTGGTATTAGCCCCTTTATTAGCTACAGGCCCATCAGTAGGCAGGTTGTTACAAAGCTATGAAGGTGTCGCCGCCTATTATTCAGGAACAGTGCCAGCTTGTCTTATGAACAGTTTTTTACTTGGGCAAGGCGCCAAATTGTTTGGCCAGCGCATTTCCTTGGCTGTTGGGGCTTGGCAGAAGGCACTGGAAAATGCATACAGCGAATTGCAAAAGGATCGAGTCCTTTCCAGTGGTGTGATTGACGCGGATTCTGAGGATGAAGACGCAGCACCAAACAAGGCTAGAGCAGTTTTGCAGCAAATACAGGGTGCGCTGGTTTTATGCCGCGTAACAAATAGCAGGGCACCGTTGGAGAGCAGTTTAAAAGGTTTATGTGCTGAATTGGCTTGAAACCGGATTTGTTTGCGACTATTACCCAGAAAAATCTTGATATTTCGGCGGATACGCCCCAAATACTCTAAATCAAGAAGGATTTAGTCATGTTTATAGAAACAGAAATTACACCAAACCCTGAAACGCTTAAGTTTTTGCCGGGCCGCACGCTTTTGGACACTGGTTCTGCTGATTTTCCAAGTGCTGAAGCTGCACAGGCGTCACCGCTTGCTGAGGCTATGTTCGCCCTTACGGGCGTGGCTCGTGTGTTTTTGGGCCATGACTTTGTTTCTGTCACTAAGACCCCAGACATTGAGTGGGACGCGTTGAAACCAAATGTGCTCGCGGGCCTCATGCAATTTTTCGCGTCTGGTGCGGATGTGATGGCAGAAGGCGTGTCTGCCAGCGAGACTGTGGTAGACGAAAACGAAGAAGATGCTGATATCATTGAGCAGATCAAAATTTTACTCGAAGAAAAAGTGCGTCCTGCGGTTGCTGGCGACGGTGGTGACATTGTTTTTCGTGGTTTCAAAGAAGGCGTTGTTTACTTGGAAATGCAGGGCGCTTGCTCTGGTTGCCCAAGCTCAACCATGACATTGCAGCACGGTATTGCTAACTTGCTGAAGCATTATGTACCTGAAGTCGTAGATGTGCGCCCGGTAGAGGCCTAATCCAGCTTGCCGCCTGGCACATAGAAGAAACGGCCTAACCAATACCACCTTCCGCCGCCGGCGGGCATGGTGCAATTGATGCGGTTTCTGCCTTTTGGAGAAGCTTTACCGAATCGTACTTCGACGCGATTCGGTGCTGGCTGTATTAGCTCGGCGGCTTTGCCTAAATGGCTCGGGTAACAGGCAAGGGCACTAATGCCGCGCACGGAGCGGTCCACTGTAAAGCCGAACAAAGGTGGGTTGTGACCTTCAGTGATAGAAGGGCTCGTCGGGATCACGTCAGCCACAGGCAATGCCTTAGCTTGGCTGATCAGTTTGAAGCGCCCAATGTCACCAAAACGCTCATTCACTGGGAAACGTGGCAGCGAATACACATTATCAGCTTGTCCCATTGGGCCTGAGAATTGCGCGAAACCTGCTATGAAGCCTTCATCCTCAATCGCAGCACGCAGCTCTTCAGTATACTCCCCGTACGGATACGCGAACAAAGTAGGTATTTCGCCAAGTTCTGCTTTAAAGCGCGCGCTTGCTCGGCGAACATCTGCTATTGCGGCTGCCACGCCAGCATGCGGCATATGCAAGTGCGATGCGGTATGGTGGCCTATTTCAACACCCTCGCGTTTTAGGGTGCGAATATCATCCCATGTAAGGTAATTGCTATGGCTTTGGTCAACAGGGTCAGTGGAGACAAATAATGTCATTGGGATGCCTGCTGCCTTTAGGCGCGGCCATCCTTCAGTGATAACGGATTTGTAGGCATCATCTACTGTGATGATCACTGTACGGTTGGGTAAGGGTTGTTTGTTTTTTATTCGAGTCGCCGCTTCTTCAAGACCCATGAAGTGATAGCCGCCTGTTTCTAGCCGCTCAATATGGGCTTCAAATTGCTCAAGGCGGATGTTGGTGGTTGGCAATGTGTCTTCACCAAAGCGGTGGTATAATAAGACACTGGCTGAAAGATCATCGGGTGCAGCTTTACTGCTCGCTGTATTTTGCGCCGTAACGCTATGAGCAGAGCAGAAGGCAAGTAACAACAGTATAATTGATTTATACAGTAGCTGAATACGTAACATAACAATCCTTCATTCAACATTTACGTCTTGCCCCTGCTGGTAATAGCAGGCAAATAGCCTAACAAGTGTTTGAAGATACTATATAGAGTGGTCTGATAAATCCAGTTCGCATAAAGCTAGCTGATAGAGGGTCTATTTTGACAATATTGGCAATTGATACGTCTGAAACCTGTTGCTCTGCAGCATTGTTGCTGGAGGACGGCGTAAGTTTTTCAAAGCAAGAAGACATTGGCCGGGGCCATGCTGAGCGCTTGTTGCCGATGATTGATGAATTGTTAGCTGAAGCAGCCATCGGGTTTGATAGCATTACGCGCATTGCAGTGGTGACAGGTCCGGGTACTTTTACGGGGCTGCGGATCGGCCTTTCAGTCGCGCGCGGGCTCGCGCTGGCCCTTACTATACCGTGTGTTGGTATCATGTCTCTTAACGTATTGGCGGCAGGATGCTTGAAGGGGGCGTCGCAAGATATGAAGGCGCACGTCGTTACAAAAGGACGCGGCGGACAAGTGTTTTATCAAGTTTATGAAAATACTCGTGACAGTGTTCCCCTCGCAGTTTCAGAAGCAGTGAACATAGATGCGGACGAAGCAGCAGCATTGATCGGCAACCCTGAAGTCGGTTTGCTAGTTGGCTCTGGGCTTGTCCTTTTGGGTGAAGAATTTACTGTGGCTGCAGCCGGTAATTTTTCCGCTGTTGATCCTGTGGTATTAGCTGAACTTTCTGCAACGCTTAGCCCAAGTGACTATCCACCTGAGCCAAGCTACTTACGACCGCCTGATGCCATTAAGGCAAAGGCTGTTTTTCTTGTAAAAGAAGTATGAACTGGCAGTGGCTGACGCTGGCGACATAGGTTTCACGCAGGCTGGCGAAGACAATGAAGCCGCTTTTGCCTTGATGGCGCAATTGCACCGTCGGGCATTTATGGACCAAGGTGTTTCTCCTTGGACCGCCAATAGCTTTCGTCAATTGTTAAATTCTACTGGAATGGCTGCGTATTTGTGCAGCAAAGATGAATGTCCGGTTGGTTTCTATCTTTATAGAATAGTGCTGGATGAAGCCGAGCTGGTTTCTATCGGGGTAGATCCTCTGTTTCAGGGTCAGGGGTTTGCACTTTTGATGTTGATGCAGATGCAGGAGCAATTGAAAGCGCAAGCAGTCAAGAGTCTTTTTCTAGAAGTACGCAAAGACAATGCTAAAGCTACCAAAATATACACTGATTTTGGTTTCAAAAAAGTTGGGGAAAGAAAAGCATATTACCAAATACAAGATGGTAGTCGTGTAGATGCCCTTGTTTTTGCCTTGGAAATACAAGCAGAATAGCTGTACAAATCAAATTTGATTGATTATTCTCTATATTTGTTACTTCTTTACTTGAATTCTTACTTTAATTAACTGTAGTTTGCTTGCTGAGTGGGGATCGGTGTTGTTTTCTGGGGGCGACGTAGGTGATGCTAATGCATCCTCTAAATTGGATACTATATTGTGTCCTAGGCCCTGAATGGATCGCACGAGCGGCTTATTTGCTGCCGTGTTTTCGTAAATAATATCGACAATCTCGCCATCGTGTTTTTGGTCTAGGAATAAACGCGCCTCTACAAAAGCCATAGGGCAACTTGCCCCTTGCAAGTTAAGGCATGTTTCAAGCGAAGAAACGGTGGGTGAGGTGCCCGAGTGTTTAGAGTTTCT
>JAESTR010000091.1 GCA_016763495.1 Kordiimonadaceae bacterium | reverse complement strand
GAACCGGGGCCAAATGTACCAATGAACTTAGGATTGTCGAAGAAAGCCTGAACTTGATCTGTGCTTGGGTTAACGGTAAGCGCTTCACGGAAGGCTCCGCCGCCACCTGTTGCGAAGAACTCTTCAAGAATACCGTTAAGTGTACCAGCCTGAATACGCTGGATACGGTCATCAACTTTAATGTTGAAGTAGCTTGCTGACAGGCGAAGACCTGGCACAGTTTCAGGTTCAAAGTCGAAACCAACAGTCCAAGTTTCAGCGCTTTCAGGGCGCAGGACACCTTCACCAGCACCACCAGAGTTGATGATGTAGCTGAATGTACATTGCTCGCCAGCAGCGCCCGGCGTACCAACGATGCCGTTAAAGTCGATCAAGTCGCTGTCACACGGGCCAAAACGGCCAACATTTAAGCGGAACGCGGCGTTACCACCAGGAAGCGGCTGCGGCGAGTCATTCTCAAAGCGCATCGCAGGTGCATGGAATGATGTGCCCCATGAACCGTGGAGACGAAGACCGTCAGTTGGGCGGAAGTTAATGCCAACTTTCGGGTCAAATGTGCTGTAGTCACCTGTACCGGAGAAAGTCTCATAGCGTCCGGCTAAAGATACTTCGATTTTTTCAGTTACAGGAATGTAAGCCTCACCAAAAAAGGAAACTGCATTACGCTTTGTTTCTTCATATGGGCCAGACTGAGTGTCTACGCTGAGCGTGTTGAAATCAAGGAAACCATCAATGGCTTCTTCGCGGTAATCAACGCCAATGGCTAGTTTCACGTCACCAGCTGGTAGTGTGAAGATTGTACCGTCAGCTTTTGCGGACAGTTGCATTACTTTTGAGTCAAATGTTAGATCTTCGAAGCCAAAATACTGGTCTAGCTGCGCATCTGTCAGTGGATCTGTAGAGAACGGATTGAACGGAATAGCATCTGCTGTTGCGCAGGCGCCGGTCGTATATCCTAGGGCACAAACCATGAAGTCGGTGCTGCCGTTTACGTTACGCAATTGCTCGCGGTACCGGCGCTGTTTGTCACGGGCATAAGACGCCACTACTTCCGCTGACCAATCTGAGAAGATGTCAACACGCAGGCCAATTTGGCCACTATAACGCTCAACAGATGCTTCGCGTGTGTCAGGGCGGTCAGTGACAAGTGTACCGAAAGGAATTGAACCATCTGCATTTGTCAGGCTCGGGTCAATGTCAGCAATATAGAATGGGCTGTCCGGCGACAAAGTATGTGCCGCAAACTGAGAGTACCCCAAGTCGTAGTTTGATGTACGGTCCGTATAGCGGAAGTCACCAAACAATGTAACGTTATCGCCAATGTCTTGGTCAAACGACCCGAACAGGCTGATAGTTTCAACTTCAGGCAAGATATCAACTTGGTCATACACATTTGCAGTGTTGCCAATACCGTCCGTTACAGTGATTAAATCAGCATTTGTGAGGCTACCGTTTGAGCCCGACGGCACAGTTGCGCCGACAGCTGCGGCACCGCCACCTTGGCCAGATAGGAAGATATTTGTAAGGGGTGACATATGATAGTTGAATGAGCGCCAGTTAACACCACCAAAAGAGCTGAAATCACTGCCGTTTGCATAGCGGTCGCGGCTTGTTGCTTTTACTGAATCGCGGTGGCGATATTCAAAACCAAGAATACCGTGTCCCGTATCCCAGTTTAGGCCTTGTACGTGGCTGAGAGAAAGCTCTGTGCCGCCGCCTTCTGTTGTTGTGCCTGCACGCGCTGATGTAATAGCGCCGTCCAGCTGGCGTCTTAGTATGAAGTTAACAACACCGCCTACAGCGTCAGAACCATAAATGGCTGAAGCACCATCTTGCAGAATTTCCATGCGCTCAATAGCGGCTGTTGGAATGTTTGCAATATCAACAAAGTCACCAAACTGGCCAGATGTTGCCATGCGGCGACCGTTTACCAGCACAAGCGTTGAAAGCGCGCCAAGGCCGCGAAGGTTTACACCTTGGCCGCCAGCGAGGTTTGCGTTTGCAGGGCCTGCATCCTGGCCACTTTGCACTTCATCAGCGATACCAACACCGCCAGCAAGATTTGATGGCAATTCACGCAGGAAATCAGCCGCTGTTGAACGGCCACTTTTATCTAGCGTGTCCTTACCTATGGTCAGAACTGCACCGCCAACAACTTTGGCGCCGCGAATGTTTGTACCTGTAACAACGATTTCTTCAAATTCAAACGCTGCGTCATCGGCGTTTTCCTGAGCAGAAACACTTGCAATTGACATAGGTAAAAGCAGTGCGCTTGTAGCGACACTGTTCAAAAATTTCCGGTAAAAACTTGTATGCATAGACCTATTGAATTCTTTCTTGTGGGTCATATTCGACTCCTCCCGAGTTTCCCTATCTTATAGCCGCCCCTCATGGTGATTGGGCGGGCGCAGTAGCTATCTTGAGCAGTGTGTCTAGGACCATATTCGGCCTGTAATAACACACTCTATGTTAAAATGAGGTAATTAAGCACCTGCATTAATTTCGATATTTATTCGTGGGCTTGATAGTTGATTGCAGCCCTTACAGCCTGTGAGACACATGAGCATACTCAAAACAAGGTAGGAAAGTGCCCAAGTGTGTCTCTAACGGTGGTGGTTAGCATCGTTATGAGTAAGACTACTGGCGCTTTTTTGTGTCGTCAACGATATATTTCGAAATTTTATAAGAAATATTAGATTTTTTGCAAAAAAAGGCAAATTAGAGACTATTTTTTCGATATTTATATAATAACGATTATTACTATCATAAAATTTCGACAATTTATACTTTTTATTACTAGAACTAGATAATTATCAGGGCGGGAATCAGGCTTAAAAGAATCAATACAATTACAGCCACTAGGATGAACGGCGCGATATACCGGGCAATGTCTCCCGGTTTCTCGCCAGATGTCGCCGCTGCAATGAAAAGGCCGGAGCCAATTGGCGGTGTAACCAAACCAAGGGCCAAATTGAGGCACACAATTATACCAAAATGGAACGGACTTAGGCCGTACATATTAACAGCGATAGGTAGCAGCAATGGTACGATGATTATCATCGCAGCAATTGCATCAATGAACATGCCCACAATGAGTAGCAGCAGGTTGAGAAGCAGCAAGAATGTAAGTTCAGATGTAGCAACTGAGGTTATCCAGTTAATAACAACTGCAGGCAATTGCTCGAACGTGATCACGAAGCCAAAAATCTGCGCTGCCCCGATAAGGACTAATATCATGCCTGAGCTCATCGCAGACTGAGTGAAGACCGATGATAGATCCGAAAAGCTAATCTCTTTATATATATAACGCCCAACGAGGAAGGCTGTGAGCCCGGCAAGGGCCGCAGCTTCTGTAGGTGTCGCGATGCCTGTTAATATAGTGATGACAATAATAGCTGGCACCGATAAGGCGGGCAACCCTTCAATCAAGATAGCGCGTCTGTCTACTGAATTTGTCCGCGAGGGTTCAGGGTACTTATGGAACCTACCGAGAAAGGCGATCATGCCAATGAAACCGATGATGAGCATAAACCCCGGCACGATGCCTGCAATGAACATATCGCCAATAGAGATTTGAGCGAGCACACCGTAAACTACAAAAAGCATGGACGGCGGTAATATGGGCGCGAGCAAACCGCCAGCGGTGGTAAGTGCCACTGAGAAGAGCCGAGAGTAGCCAGCTTTTTCCATCTCCGGCGTCAGCACTTTGTTCATGACCGAGATTTGAGCGACAGCAGACCCAAGAATGGACGCCATCATAGCGTTTGCTAGTAAGTTGATGTAGGCAAGGCCACCTCGGAAATTACCGATTAGCAGACCTGCCAGCGCCACAAGCCTGCGCGCCATGCCGCCTGCGCCCATGAGCTCCCCAACTACAATAAAAAGCGGCAAGGCCAGTAAGCCGTATTTTTCCATGCCGCCAAAAAACTGCTGGTGAAACGAGAGGAACAAGACATGGTCACCACTAATCACAATCAAGAATATAGTTGCCAACAGTAAGGCAAACGCAACGGGCACGCCAATGAGAAGAGAGCCAAAAAAGAAGCTGAGTAAAGGCATTAGCTGGCCTCCTTCTGTGTGCGCTTTTCCATCTTATTTTCTCTACTACCGGTGGGCGCGAAGAAAATGGCGAGGCTATGCAGTGTCAGGCCGATACTGAAGAGCGGCATGATTAACCAGAAGACAAATTTTGGTAATCCGGTAGCGATTGTTGGCTCTGTGTAGATAAAGTTGAAGGATGTGGCTGAAAAAGCAGCGATGTCACCAGCGAACGAAACGATGCCTGCAGGGTCATACCAGCGCCACGCCAAAGCAAAAAGTGTAATGCCGAGGCTCACCATCACGAACTCAGTAAATTTACGCAGTAGATGAGCGGGCCTTGCGGGCAGTTTGTCTGTGATGAGCGTGACAGCAATATGCCCTTTGCTGTTGATAGCCGACGAAGCTGCGAGCAGGGCCATCCATATCATCGCATAGACGGCGAGTTCATCAATCCAAAACACAGGTAAGCGTAGTGAGCGGCTGATGACGTTGCCAATAATCAGGGCAAACACGGCAAAACAGAGCAACCCTGCGAGTTTCTTTTCAATGCTAGCAAGGGTATCACTCATGGTGATCAGACCGGATTGAAGGCGTGTATATAGGGGGCGGTTATTAACGGTCACTCTTTGGCTCCCTATTTTCTCCAGTGCACAACTGCTCGCTGCTCATAGTTTCTGCCTCAGCCTTTAACGAGGCAACAAAAGGGGTTCGTTTTTGCCAGCGGGCAGACCACGCCTTTGCGACATCGGTAAAGAAACTTTGTGGAATAGTATCCACTTGCACACCCTGCGCGATCAAAGACTTTTTGAATGCACTATCTGCTGACGCATAGCTATTTAGCAGCGCGTTCAGATGCGTATCAAATAGCCGCTGTATCAGAGCACGCTGAGTGTCAGATAAAGTTTGCCAGCTTTTTGTGGAAGCCAGCGCCACCATTGGGAATATCATATGGTCTGAATGCAACACAGCTTGGGCATGCTTGTAGAATTTGAGGCGTAAAGTGTTTTCAAAATCAATATGCATCGCGTCTATCTGGCCGTTTGCAAAGGCGTCATATAATGCCGATAGCGGAATGGCAGTGGGGGCTGCGCCTGCCAGTTTCCAAAAGTCAGTTAGTGGCAGATCCGCCGTTACTCTGACCTTTAAACCCTTAAGGTCCTCTGGCTGTTTTATCTTTTGGCGAGATACTATCTGCCGCATGCCAGCCATGCCGTATCCCATGCCTGTTACGCCTATTTTTGATGCGGTTTTCAGTATGTCCGTGGCCACAGTGCCGCGTAATATGCAGGCCGCATGAGATGCATTCTTTGCAATGTAGGGTGTGTAGAACGCCGAGAATTCAATAAGACGGTTGGCCAGTTCAGAGGTGGTTAGGAAGGCGAAGTCAATGGCACCTGTTTGCAACAGTTGCAGCATTTGTGCTTCGTTGCCCAGTTGGCCGGACGGAAATATTGCAAGCTCAAGAGCGCCGTCTGTTTCCTGCTGCAGTGCCTTGGCGATTGTCGCCGCTGTTTTGGTCCATTTGTGGGGGGGTGGAGTGATGATACCCAGCCGCAAAGTGCGCGCTTCCACTGCTGAGGCGGATAGGGTTACACTGGGTATTGCTACCATTAAAAACGCTGCAAGAAGTAGGTTTGCAAACTTGAACAACTGACAGGTCCTAACGCATAGGTTCGCCGTAGTGCGGCAAAGGGTATTTATTTCGAAATTTATAAGGAAACATTGCAGTAAATACCCGTTACTGTCAATGATCAGATTGAAATATCGAAATTATTACGCTATATTGCCGCTATGAAT
>JAESTR010000001.1 GCA_016763495.1 Kordiimonadaceae bacterium | reverse complement strand
GTATCCGGTGACACCAAGGCGCATAAGGAAACGCTTAAAGACGCTGGCTATAAATGGGCCAGCAAGAAAAAGTCATGGTATTTTCGCCCGGAAGATTACCGCAGCCGGGCGCGTGGGCAATCCAGCATGGATGATATCCGCGAAAAATACGGCAGCAGCAAGCCCTGCGGTTTTGGGCATACGAGGATTAAATAGTAGAACATAATTGATTAGATGAGTGGTGAGGGGGCAGCTAATGCCCCCCTGCTAACAAATAGCGGTGCCCATCCTGCTTAAACGACAATAGAACGAGCAATCCAGTCAGTAAGCTCTTGCTCCGTAACTTTGCCATCAGCTAAATTCAAAAACATCTGGTATTTGTTAACTTGTGAGGCAGTCAGTTCCTTGCCGTTAAGCTTGAGAAATAACTGACATATCACAAAGGCAGTACGTTTGTTTCCATCAACAAAGGGGTGGTTATTGCAAATGCCAAAGGCATAGGCCGCTGCCATCGCGGCAATATCAGACTTTGGTTCGCCGTAATGATATAGGTTTTTAGGCTTGCGCAGAGCCGATTCCAGTAATGTCGCGTCCCGCACACCATCGTCGCCGCCATGCTCCGCCAGTTGCCGCCTGTGAACCGCAATAACAACGTCATCATTTACCCAAGCTGGTTCACTCATGGGTTACTGCGCCAACTTCCGCAATACGTCCCGGTCTTCACGCATAATATCTTCTGCCATGTCCATTTGCGCCGCAAATTCGGGGTTGTAAGATGTTAATTCAATACCATTTGGTGTTTCCGACACAAAGAGCTTGTCGCCTTTTTGCACACGCAATTTGGCTAAAAGCTCTTTCGGCAATATGACACCTGTAGAATTACCAACTGTTGTAACTTTTAGCTCAGTCATGGCTTTACTCCTTATCTCAATATTATAACATGTGTTATAACTTCGTGCAAATCTGAGGTAATTCACACACCAACACCAAATTTTGTGTCCATATTTGCAGCGGATATCTTTGACTACAGAGTTTCGGCGCATAGTAAGCCGCAAGCCGAGGGTCACTGCCTGATGAGATGAAAAATTGGGTCGAAGGACAGGCGCAAACTGGCCTTTATCGCAACGCAAGCGATTATGTACGTGACCTCATTCGACAGGACCAGCAACGCAAAGATAAAATTGCTCATATGCAAACACTTGTTACCGAAGCGTTTGAGAGTGGCGTTAGCAAAAAGAATATGAGCGACCTGTTAACAGAGGGCCGTAAAATGGCAGGAAAACCATAGGAATATGACATGCGCTACTTTATTTTCGGCCATACCATGTACCTTTCCCGGTTCCGTGCTGAGATAGGTGATCGGCTAAAACTAGCGTTTTCAGATGTTTTTTTACAGTATTGCGGTTTGCGCTCGTAAGTTTCACAATTTGCCCATTGGTGAGCTGCCCATGCTCTTTTACCAGTTCCAGTATTTGTATGGAAAGCTCAGGTAGGGTCTCTATCACGATGCGTTCGCGTTCGATCTTTATTTCAAGTCTATTTTTTTGTTGTTGCAGCGCGCGCAGAAAGTAAATCAGCCATGGCTGCCAATCCGGTGCATTACTGCGGATTGTACCTTGCGTCTTACGTAACGCGATATAATAGCCTTCTTTGCTTTGTTCAACCACGCTCTCAAGCGAGCTGTAGGGCACATAGTTATAACCGCTTTTTAGCAGCAATAGCGTTGTCAGAATGCGGGATAGCCTGCCATTACCATCTTGAAACGGGTGGATTCCTAGAAAGGTGACGGTAAATATACTAACGATAAGGAGTGGGTGCAGTCTTCTGTCTTCCAATTCTGTTCGAGTCCATTCGATCAACTCAGCCATTAGACGTGGGGTATCAAACGGGGTTGCTGTTTCAAAAATAATCCCGATCTCTTTACCATCTATGTCAAACGCAACGACATGATTGGCGTTCGTTTTATACTCCCCGCGATGCCGTTCATCTTTGGCACTGTATTTAAGAAGATCACGGTGAAGTTGCTTGATGTAATTTTCTGTAATGTTGATTGTGTCAGCGTAGGCAAAAACTGTTTCCATGACTTCTGCGTACCCGGCAACTTCCTGTTCATCACGGGTTTCAAATTTTTTGATTTCAAGATTGGATAAAAGCCGTTCGACATCCGTGTCAGAAAGCTTGCTTCCTTCAATGCGCGTTGATGACCCGATACTTTCAATAGTGGCGACACGGCGCAACGCAGACAAGCGGTCAGGGGCAAGTGTACCAAGTGCTCGCCAAGCGCCTTTAAATTCATCGATTTCAGCAATCAACAAGACGATTTCCGGTGTTATTTTCAATGTATCAATATTAAGAAGCATACCCATTTATATACCCAAAAATATCCATAAACACAACAAATAGAGTAAATACCCAGAAAATAACCCATAAATATCCAAATAATGAATATGAAATAGGCCAATTCGTACGATTAAGGGGGCTGTTTGAAGCCCTCTAAAGCCGCCAGCTTAGGCCTGGAAGTAGCTTCTCTATCCCCGTTCCAAATCGCGAGTTTGGGTTGGCGGTGGTGCTTCTTTTCTTCGCTGTTCCATGAATTCTTGTCGGCGAGCCTCTCGGTCTTGATCAACCTGGGTGTTGAAGTTTGGCGACAGTTCTGGCGGCGCCGCGGGTGGATGAGGTTGCTCTATCACAGGAGGCGTATGAATTGGCTCACGCGTTGGAACGGATATATGAACAGACACTGGCGGTACATAAATGGGTTCGACTGCGGGGCGTTCTGGCTCCCTCATTTCCTTAAATCGTTTTATATCTTTTTGTAAATCGGCGGCTTGCTGCCTGTATTCCTCTCTCACTTGTACAATTTGGCTTTGTAGGGTTTGGCGCTCATGCAGTTGGCTGGCAATCAATTGCTCTCGTTTCTGATTGTCGCGCTCAATTGACAGCTGTGCTTCAAGTACATTTTTCTGCTCAATGCGCTTATATTCGCCGCGCATTTTATGCCACAGTCCCTTAAACCCTGTTCGCAAGCGACTAGCGCGTTCTTGTGCATCAGCTTGCTGTTTGGTATGCAGATCATCATCCAGCTTTTGCCTCGCTTGCCTTTGTTGATCGCGCGCTGCGATGCGCTGATTATCCAGTGGAGCCAAAGCCTGTTGTTTTTCGGTTTGCAGATCCCGCATGAAACCTTTCAGTTTGGGCGAAATTTCCTGGGCGATATGGATGTTAGTCTTATCGATACTGGGTAGGGTTTCTGGCTTCCCAAGCCTTGCGTCTAAATCCTTGCCTTTCTTGCCGCTGTAACGTGAGAGTGAAAGCACTTCGCCGTTTATAGCGTTCACGGCGACGTGCCCGCGCCGATCGCCTCGCGCCAGATAGAAGCCTTTTTCTTTTAGGGCTGCCTCGAAGCTCATCTTATTATCACTGATGGCCCAGCAATCTTGAATGTCACCTTTCAAGTCGCCTGCATTGCGGTCCATACGTTTGGCCTGCTGCCACTGGTCCAGCGTGAAATTACGCGGGTCACGCTCATCTTTATTTATGAACCCGCGCGGCATTTTCCAATCATGCTCGCGGTATAGCTCTTTAGATATTTCTTGAAGGCGGTTTTTGAAAAAGGGTAATTCTCGCGCAGTCATGGTTTCCGCATCAATGCGGGACCACACCGCATGTGCATGGCGGCGGCCTTCTTTCTCGTGAAAGACAATCACACGTGGTTGGCCCGATAGGTTATTGCGCTCCTCAATCTGGTCGATGGTGCTTTCAAATACATCAACGCCGACATTTTCATTTTGTGGTGGATTCAGGGAAACTGAAAACAGAAACTGCTTACAGTGTGTGCCAAGGCTTATGGCGTGCGCTTCTTTCATCGCGCCGACAACATCATCGGATACAAAACCGCGCACCTGATGGACGGTGACATGCTCATTATCGTGCGTATTGAGCAAATGCAGACCCAATTGTTTGCC
>JAESTR010000090.1 GCA_016763495.1 Kordiimonadaceae bacterium | reverse complement strand
TTGCCAATATTTAATGTCCGCCGTTTCAATTGGTGTGTTGCCGTACAAGTTTGGCCCTGTGCTCCTATAGGCTGTTTCAATATATTCCATTGTGCGGTTTGAATCTGGCAAAGTGAAGTCTGCTCCGCCATTTCCGCTATTGCCAACAGGGTTTTTAATTGAAATTACAGGTACTTGTCCCGCGCCGCGTGACAATAGCATCCACTCATCGGTTCTATCGTACGGGTCTATTTCCACATAGTCAAAGTCAATGCCTTTGTGCTTGAGTGCCATCCATGTGCGCTGTGCAAAAGGGCAATACCATGCGGAATAGAGTTTCATATTTTATCCTTTAGATGCGCATAAGGTGCATTGTTTGTTCGGCACCATATATGGGAACTTGTTATGCTCGTATAAGGGCCAAGTATTCACTATCTTGTGAAACTTTCAACGCAAAAAAAGGCGCCGGGTGAGGGCGCCTTTAGCAATTTTTAGCCTGTGTTGCCGGATTTAGGCGGGTTTTTGAAATTTTAGAACAAAGCGGTCTGTGTTGTCGCGCTTTGTTGCTACATCGCGAAAAACGTTAAAGTCACGGGTATCCTCGGGGTTCCGCAGTAGGTCGCTTTCGTCTATCAATTCGAAACCTGCAGCTGTCATTTCATCAATAACAAGCTGGCTATCAACACGGTGCAAAGTGCTCACATCACGTCCGCCAGAGCCGACTTCAGCTGCATGGTCAACAATAGTGAACGTGCCGCCGGGCTTTAGCGCATCAATGAAAGCTTTGGTCATGGCTGGGCGGTCAACTTCTTGCCAAAGGGTGTCATGGTAGAAAAGCACCATGATGGCGGCGTCAAGCGGTTCGGCAGTTTTAAAGTTTTCCATTTTGTCGAACACCATGGAGACATTCTTGGTCCACTGTGCGGTTGCTTGGCGTTTTTCTATGACGCCGCCGGGTCCAAATGCCTTTGGAAAGCGGTTTTGTACAAATAGATTTACAAAGTTCGTAACCGAACCCTCATCACCCACTATGCGGCTCATAATGTCTGTATAATAACCAGTACCACCCAGTACATCAGCCACATGCATGCCCGGCTTGATGCCCGCAAACTTTAAAATTTCAGCAGGCTTACGGCGTTCATCGCGGGTAGTATCACTCTCTAGCCGCTCAGGGCTGCCAACAGCCATTTTGATATGTTTGTTACCGTGGTGCTCTGCGCTTGCCGGCACCGCTAAACCCAATATCAGTGTAGCTGGTAAAAATAATTGTTTGATCTGCATGGTATTTCTCCTTGATGAATTTTACTTGGCAGCATGAGGAGTGATAGCACATTATGCCAGTTAACTTTTACATCCTCACAGAGGTTTGAATTCCTGTGAACCCAAATAGGCAGCTTAGAGGCAATGCGTACGTACCTTGATACACCGCTAGGCTGCTATATTTGATCTATTGAGAGTAAAAACTTCCTCAATGTGCGCTATAAACCGCATCTTATCTGCATCAAATTTTGGATTTTGTACAATATCGTGGCATGAAAAATAAGGTAGTTCCTGAAAACCGCAATATTGATGCGCTTTGCTCATTGCAAAAATTGCCTCGTTTGGCGCCATACCATTGAAAAAAGCGGTCTCGTCGTGGAATGCATCTAGCGGCGCGTTCCAAGTTGTTGAAAAGAGCACTTTTTTACCGTGCATCAGTCCGCCACTACCGTATGGACCATCCGTGTAACTGAAGAATTCACCGTACGAGAATACATCATCCATGTATTTCTTGAGAGTGGACGGCACCATAAACCAGAATACCGGATATTGGTAAATGACAGCGTCTGCTTGTTTGTACTTATTTATTTCTGTTTCGACGTCATAGCCCGCACCAATATCTGTTGTAGTGACATGAAAGTGGGGCTCCAATGTTTTGGCTGCGGCTAAAGCTAATCCATGGTTATATTCCCCGCGTGAATGTGGTCCGTTTTCCGCACCATTTACAATTAATATCGATTTGAGACCGTGTTGCATATGACTTCCATTGAGCTAGGTTACTGTTGTTGCCATAGGTAGCAATCAGGTTTATAAAATCAACTAGTATACTTTTTGTAACCTAGAAATAGGAGTGTGTGTTGAGCGCATCTCAAGGTGATAAGACGGAGGAATCCGCGGCTAAACGATTGACTTGGGATCAGCCATGTCCAATTGAACGCGGCATGCGCGTGATTGGAGGAAAGTGGAAAGGTACGATACTTTGGCACCTAAAAGACGGCCCTGTACGGTTCAATGCGCTTACGAGAAAGCTTCAAGGTGCCAGTAAAAAAATGATTACTCAACGCCTCAAGGAGTTAGAAGCCGCAGGGCTGATTACTCGCACGGTAATATGCACAAAGCCGTTTGCAGTAACTTATGAAACTACCGAGGAAGGGCGGGGGACACTCCATATATTGGAGGCCCTTAAAGTGTGGGCGGAAGAGCAAGGCGTATAATGAGAAAAGGGCGCCCAGTTTTTGGACGCCCTTTTAAAAGAATGATATTATTGGTTCTTAGCCGGTATTAGCCATAAAGTCAGGCAACCAGCTTTCATGGGCGGTTGTGATGTCAGCAATAGCGAGGTCTACTGCACTACCATTCACTGTCAACTTGTTACCGCCAGTTGTGCCAAGCACTGCTACAGGAATACCGGCATCTTTCGCCTGCTTACGAATTTCTTCTGCTGTTTCAGCATCTGCGGCTAGCAGGTAACGCGCTTGGCTTTCGCTGAAGAGGCTAACATGCAAAGGCAGTTCGTCTTCAACCGTGATATTAGCACCAACATTTCCAGCAATCGCCATATCTTCAAGGCCCGCGATAAGACCACCATCAGCCAAATCATGGCAGGTGGTAATCAACTCATTTTCAATGAGCAGACGCACAAAGTCACCATTACGGCGTTCAATGTTCAAGTCGACAAACGGGGGTGCACCCACTTCTTTAGATGCTTCACCAATAAGCTGATTTTGGTACAGGCTTGCACCTAGTTCATTTTTTGTTTCACCAATTAGAACAATGGTTTGATCAGCGCCTTTAAAGGCGATAGTCGCCATTTTTTCGCTGTCAGCCATCAAGCCAACACCGCCAATGGCAGGTGTCGGCATAATGCCGGATCCATTAGTTTCGTTATATAGCGATACATTGCCAGACACGATTGGGTAATCAAGCGCGCGGCAAGCGTCAGCCATACCTTTTAGGCAGCCAACAAATTGGCCCATGATATCTGTGCGCTCAGGGTTA
>JAESTR010000089.1 GCA_016763495.1 Kordiimonadaceae bacterium | reverse complement strand
CGACACAAGACCAAGCGGCTGCCGCAATCGCCGAAACTGGCGTGCCCGTTTTTGCTTGGAAAGGCCAAACTGAAGAAGAATCTGAATGGTGTATTCACCAGACTATTAAAGGCCCGGATGGCTGGGCAGCAAATATCATCCTTGATGATGGCGGTGACCTGACGCAGATTATGCATGATGATTATCCTGAGCTGATGGCTGACGTTAAAGGGATTTCAGAAGAAACCACTACGGGTGTGATGCGCCTGTATGAAATGGCCAAAGAAGGTCGTTTATTGGTGCCTGCTATTAATGTGAACGACAGCGTGACCAAGTCTAAGTTCGACAATCTGTATGGTTGCCGCGAAAGCCTGGTTGATGGTGTGAAGCGCGCAACTGATGTGATGATCGCTGGTAAAGTGGCTGTGGTTTGTGGTTTCGGTGATGTGGGCAAGGGCTCTGCAGAATCGCTTCGCAGCCAAGGCGCACGTGTACTGGTAACTGAAATTGACCCTATCTGTGCGTTGCAAGCTGCAATGGAGGGTTATGAAGTCACGACAATGGAAGACGCTGCTCCGGTTGGCGATATCTTCGTGACAACAACGGGTAATAAAGACGTTATCACGCTCGATCATATGCATGAAATGCATGACCGCGCCATTGTGTGCAATATCGGCCACTTCGATAGTGAAATTCAAATTGCTGCTCTGTCCGATTATGTATGGGACGAAGTGAAGCCACAAGTTGATGAAGTGATTTTCCCTGACGGCAAGCGTTTGATCGTTCTTGCAAAAGGCCGTTTGGTGAATTTGGGTTGCGCCACTGGGCACCCGAGCTTTGTGATGTCAGCTAGTTTTACAAACCAAGTATTGGCACAAATTGAGCTTTGGACAAATGCAAAAGGGTACGGCAAAGAAGTGTATGTATTGCCGAAGCATCTGGATGAAAAAGTGGCACATTTGCACCTTGCAAAACTGGGCGTGAAATTGACGAAGCTGACACAAGATCAAGCAGACTATCTTGGGCTTAAAGTTGAGGGTCCTTTCAAGCCAGAACATTATCGCTATTAAATGAGGGCTAGCTGTGAACTTATTAGACAAGAAAAAATATACTGCAGAGGAAGCGCGCATGTCTGACTATCTTTTTACGAGTGAATCAGTATCAGAAGGCCACCCAGATAAAGTTGCGGATCGTATTTCCGATTCTATTGTAGACTTGTATCTGGGCGCGCAGTCTGATGCGCGTGTTGCAGCAGAAACTCTTGTCACCACTAACCGCATTGTTGTGGCTGGTGAAGTTCGCGGCCCAGATAGCATCACACCTGATGATGTTGAGGAAGTTGCCCGCGCTGCGGTAAAAGACATCGGCTATGAGCAGAAAGGTTTTCACTGGAAACACGCTTCTTTTGAAAATCACCTTCATGAACAATCTGCGGACATTGCCGTGGGCGTGGACGCTTCTGGTGATAAAGACGAAGGTGCTGGCGACCAAGGTATTATGTTTGGCTATGCGTGCGATGAAACACCAAGCTTGATGCCTGCTCCAGTTGATTTCTCACACCGGATTTTACGCAGCTTGGCTGAAGAACGTCATGCTGATGCAAACTCCGTGTTCGAGCCTGACAGCAAGAGCCAAGTGACGCTTCAGTATGTTGATGGGCGCCCAGTTAAGGCAACGAGCATCGTGGTTTCAACACAGCACAAAGAAGGCGTAAGCCAAGCTGATTTGCGTGAAAGTGTGCGCGTACATGTTGAAAAAAACCTGCCTGAAGGCTGGATGTGCCCTGAAGAAGAGTTTTATGTTAACCCGACCGGTAATTTTGTAATTGGCGGCCCTGATGGGGATGCAGGCTTAACGGGTCGCAAAATTATTGTGGATACATACGGCGGCGCGGCACCATATGGTGGCGGCGCTTTTTCGGGTAAGGACCCAACCAAGGTGGATCGTTCTGCTGCTTATGTGGCCCGGTATTTGGCGAAAAATGTTGTTGCCGCAGGTGTTGCGAATAACTGCACTATTCAGTTGGCCTATGCCATTGGTGTTTCTAAGCCTCTGGCTTTGTATGTTGACTTATGGGGCAATAAAAATGATGTAGACCCAAAAAGGCTGGCAACTGTGTTGCAGCAGCTAGTTGACCTAAGCCCTCGTGGTATTCGCGAGCATCTGGGTTTAAGCCGCCCGATCTATGCTCGTACTGCCGCATATGGTCACTTTGGTCGTTCCCCTATGGATGACGGTGGTTTCTCATGGGAGCGCACGGATCTTGTGGGCGCACTTAAATCAGAGTTTGCCATTTAAAACAGCCTCTTGCTTCAGATGCGCTTGTTCTAAAGGATCAAGAAGGCTACTCTCCCTTTGCTTATACAATTCTTTAAGCTGAGGGAGGTCTGCACATGAGCGCGAGTGAATGGTCGACTATTGGCTCATGGGCCGTGGCTGCTGCTGTTCTCTTGGCATGGTCAGGTGTAAGTCTCTATGCATTTTGGCGTGCAGGCCGAATGAATGACCGCGCCCAGTCGCTCCGCGATTTGGCGGATTTCCTTGATTCCATGATTAAAACTGACCACCGCTACCCCATTTGGGTTTGGCCGGATGGCCGCTTGCAGGCTGATGCTGGAGCCCTCGCACTTGTTGGCTTGGCGGATAGTATCACTAGTCTAGATGAGTTGGTTTCTAAAGGCGGCAAAGGCCTGCCTGCGAATATCGTTGATACCATCAGGCAGGGCCTTACTGACAGCACCACTGTACTCGGGCCTTTGATTGTTGATCGAGGTAGAGCTTTGTCGCGGCTGATCATAGATATGCAGTGGTTACCCTCCAAAGATGTGCGCTGGCCCTACGGTATATTATGGTTAGAGGAAGCGATTGACCAACCCACAGGTACGCGCCGTCACGGGGTGCGCTCCATGGAATTGCAATTGAAGGACTTGGCAGATTCTTTCAATAACCTGCCTTACCCGGTGTGGGTGCGCGCGGAAGATGACACTCTTGTAGAGGTGAATAACGCGTATATTAGTGCCGTAGATGCTGTTAATAGCGCGGAAGTGATAGACAGGCGGCTCGAGCTGTTTGGCCGCGGTAGTCTCAGCGCCGTGCGTAAAGCGCGCGACTGTGGCCACCCTGTTCGGGAACGACGGTTCGGTGAGATTGAAGGCCAGCGCCGCGCCTTTGCTGTTACAAATACCCCCCTTGAAAATGGAGGCAATGTGCTCTCCATCGCGGTTGATGTGACCGGTGAGGAAGAGGCACTGTCAGAACTTGCACGTGTACTTGAAAGCCAGTCAGAAACGTTAAATCGCCTTAGAAGTCCGGTGGCTATTTTTGGCCCAGGCCAGACATTGCGGTTTTACAATAGTGCTTTTGCCCGCCTTACCCACATCAGTGAAGATGCGCTGTCTGCAGGTCTCATGCATAGTGAACTTTTAGACCTCATGCGGGAAAAGCGCCGCTTGCCAGAGCAAATTGATTTCCTTGAATGGAAAGCGGGTATGTTGCGGTATTACACCACGCTGTTGGAGCCATTTGAAGAAATGTGGCACTTGCCTGATGGTTCCGCACACCGTGTTGTTACGCAACCGCGCCCGCTTGGCGGATTGCTGATATTGTTTGAAGATGTGACAGACAGTTTGGCGCTAGAGCGATCCTATAACACTCTAATGGCAGTGCAACAGGAAACGCTCGATAATATGACGGAAGGGGTGGCGGTTTTTGGTACCGATGGCCGTCTCCAACTTTCTAACCCAGCGTTTTTAACGTTGTGGCACCTAGAAGACCATGATGTTTCAGCGGGACCCCACCTAACTGATCTTGTCGCCAGCATGCAGGGCAGAAGTGCCATTGAAGTTGATGAAGAACATTTTATTTCAGATTTGGCTGTTTGGGCGGCTGACCGAAAGCATAAAACCGGCCGTTTGCAGCTGAGTGATGGCACTGTTGTTGACTGCGCTATTGTGCCTTTGCCAGATGGCGGCGTGATGCTGACACAAAGCGATATAACCGATACGTTTAAGGTTGAGCGGGCTTTACGGGAACGGTCCAATGCGCTTGAGGCAGCGGACCGATTGAAAAGCGAATTTATTACAAGCATGTCATACGAACTGCGCACACCGCTTAATTCTATTTCCGGGTTTGCCGAGATGCTTGATATGGAGATGATAGGCAAGCTGAACGAACCTCAAGCAGAGTACGTTAAGAATATAATGACAGCCACCAAGGAATTAACAGACTTGATTGGCGATGTGCTTGACCTGGCTGTGATTGAAGCAGGTGAAGTAACCTTGATCTTGATGGATACCGATGTGTGTAATGCCATGCGTGAAGCTGCAGGCTTGGCGCAGGAGCTTGCGCAAAAATCAGATGTCGTATTATCGCTTAATTGCCCAGAGGGTATCGGTACCATCGCAGCTGACGAACGCAGACTTAAACAGGCCTTTTATAATATGGTTTCGTCGATGCTTGGTTTTGCCCGTTATAGTGGCGAACTAAGCGTTAAGGTCGCAAGTAAAGATGATTCAGTAACCGTAACAATTCGTAACGTGGACTGCGGCTTGGCCCCGAGCGAACGTGACAGGCTTGTAACCGCAGTCGGCATGGGGGCGTCTCCGGGCGGCAGAAGTGCAACAGGGCTTGATCTGTCTTTAGTGCGCAGTATTGTGTCGCTTCACCACGGGCAAATTGCTCTCGAAAGTTATGAAGATGAAGGTCTGCTGCTGCGCTGCACATTACCGCGCGAGCAGTTGCCTGACGGAGATATCTGAGTTAAAAATGGCAAGCTCAAGCGATATCCCAAAACTATTGAAGTCTATAGTCTGTCCTGATGAAGCAACTACATTGCTGCTGGCTGGCGAGATGGCTGCCGTGGCCCGCAAAGGCGACCTGATAGCGTTAACAGGGGATTTGGGCGCTGGAAAAACTAGTTTTGCTCGTGCTTTCATTCGTGCCTTGCTAGGGGACGCTGAGACGGAAGTGCCTAGTCCAACATTCACGTTGGTGCAGCTATACAATGCGCCAAAATTTGACGTGTTGCACACTGACCTTTACCGGCTGAAGGGCGCCGAAGATGTGTATGATCTTGGCATAGAGGATGAGCGGGAGGACGCCGTGTTTTTGGTGGAATGGCCGGACAGGATGCCCGAGGGTTGGTGGCTTGGTGCACTCGAAATTCGACTAAAGCGTCCTGAAGGGGCCCCTGCGGGTGAAGATGAAGCACGGACAGTTTCATTTCATAGTGATGCAGAAAATTGGGCTGCCCGGATAGGGACTGTTTCTGTATGACTGTGGGTTCAATTGCTATGGTTCTGGCTGCGGGTAAAGGCAGCCGTATGGGTGCCTTGTCTGATACATTGCCCAAGCCCTTGACGCTCGTGAACGGCCAAACATTACTCGAACGATTACTCGCTCACATTCGCCGTGCTGGATGCGACAAAACCATAGTGAATGTACATCATTTGCCTGAGAAAATCGAGACTGCACTAGCGGAGGAGATAGAGGCAGGTTTTGTTGAAATTTCCGATGAGCGGGCAGACTTGCTTGAAACCGGTGGCGGTGTGAAAAAGGCTTTGCCGTTACTTGGCAGTCAACCATTTTTTGTTCTAAATGGCGATGCTCTGTTGGTTGATGCTGTAGATACGCCAGCCAGCTTGGTGCGGTTACGTGAGCATTGGGATAACGATAAAATGGATGTGCTGTTGCTGCTTACAAGGCGGGAAGAGGCCCTTGGGTATGAGGGCGTTGGTGATTTTTACGCTGCAGAAACTGACGAAACCCTGACCGTAGAATTTAGAGATAGTCGGCCAGATGCACCATACGCCTATTGCGGCGTGCAGCTTGTAAACCCTGCTGTGTATGAGGGCATGCCTGAAGGGACTTGGTCCAATAGGGAAATCTTCAGAAAAGCAGCAAAAACAGGCCGCTTGCGAGGCTTGCTTATCGCAGGGCACTGGATGCATGTTGGTACGCCTGAAGCTGTAGTGGCTGCTGAACATAAACTTACTGAAATTGGGGCTGAATGAAATTGGCAGATCAAACCTCCATAAGTCCTACAGTTTACACTATTTCGCCTTCGGTTTCCTTTGTGGATGCACTGGCGCATGGCCTGCTTGAGATGGCGGGGGGTGATCCGCTTGCGCTTTCTGCAATGACTGTGTTGTT
>JAESTR010000088.1 GCA_016763495.1 Kordiimonadaceae bacterium | reverse complement strand
TCCGCTGCCACACGCTGAAAACCCGCCTTAGCAGTGGCGTTGTCTTCTGTGCATGTTAGTCCTGATAGGTACCAAAGCACGGGCACCTTTTTGTCTTTTTGGCCTTCTGTGGCTTGTGGTGGGGTGAATACACTGAAGCGCATGTCGCAGCTTGTGCTGCTCGCGGCATGTTTGTAATAGCCTTGTGTGCCGCCAAAGCTGGCTGTTTCGCTGATAATTTCAAATGACATTAAAATTCCACCACGCTGCGGATGCTTTCACCTGAATGCATCAGGTCAAATGCCTTGTTGATGTCATCCAGCGGCATTTTGTGGGTGATTAAGTCATCAATATTGATCTTGCCATCCATATACCAATCAACAATTTTGGGTACATCTGTGCGGCCGCGTGCACCGCCAAAGGCAGACCCGCGCCATACACGCCCGGTTACTAGCTGGAACGGCCGTGTGGAAATTTCCTGCCCCGCGCCAGCGACACCGATGATGATGCTTTCGCCCCAGCCTTTGTGGCAGCATTCCAGCGCTTGGCGCATGGTATTTACGTTACCAATACATTCAAAGCTGTAATCCGCGCCGCCGTTGGTAAGGTCCATGATGGCTTCCATCACGTCGCATTCCTGCGGGTTAACAAAGTCGGTCATGCCAAACTGTTTGGCGATGCCTTCGCGAGCATTGTTGATGTCTACACCGATGATTTTATCGGCGCCAACCATACGTGCACCCTGAATAACATTCAGTCCGATACCGCCAAGGCCAAACACCACAACGTTTGAGCCGGGCTCAACCTTTGCATCAAATGCCACCGCACCAACACCTGTGGTTACGCCGCACCCGATGTAACAAATTTTGTCAAACGGTGCATCTTCACGCACTTTTGCCAGCGCAATTTCGGGCAATACTGTGTGGTTCGAGAAAGTCGAGCAACCCATATAATGCAGTATTGGCGTGCCATCGATACTGAAGCGGCTGGTGCCGTCTGGCATCAAGCCTTGGCCTTGGGTAGAGCGGATGCTTTGGCACAGGTTTGTTTTTGGATGCAGGCAATAGTCGCATTCGCGGCACTCTGGCGTATACAAGGGGATCACATGGTCGCCGGGCTGGAGGCTTTTAACGCCAGCACCTACTTCAAGCACAATGCCCGCACCTTCGTGGCCCAATATGGCAGGGAAGGCGCCTTCAGGGTCATCACCTGACAACGTGAAAGCATCTGTATGGCACACGCCTGTTGCCTTGATTTCCACCAGCACTTCACCAGCCTTGGGGCCTTCTAAGTCAACGGTTTCAACGGTGAGTGGCTCACCAGCTTTCCATGCAATGGCTGCGCGTGTTTTCATTTTTTGGTGCCCCTGTTGTGCCTGCTTATAGCCTGCTAAATCTTAATGAGTGGTGAAACTATATTGTTTCCTTTTTTGCTACAATATCTTTATATGTCACCAGTGAGTTTCTATATGGATACAAATTATGAGCCAAAATTGGGACGGTGTTGCAGAATTTGTGTGCGTCGTGGAGGAAGGCTCCTTCAGTCTCGCAGCCAGCAGGTTGGGAGTGTCGCGCTCGCATGTCTCTAAAAAGGTGAAGCAGCTTGAAACCCGGATGGGCATCAGCTTGTTGCACAGAACTACGCGCAGCCTGAACCTCACTAGCCTTGGTGCAGAGTTCTTCCCAAAGTGCAAACATCTGCTGAGCGAAATGGACGAAGCGCAGGCTTTGGTGATGGATGGCGCCGCCAAGGCGCAAGGTACCATAAGGCTCACAGTTTCTGGTGTGTTCGGGGAAGAAATGCTAGCCCCCATGCTGGCAGAGTTCGCGGCAAAGCACCCTGATATCAGTATCGATGTTGAGTTCACCAATAGGGTGGTGAATCTCGAGGAGGAGCGTTTTGACATTGGATTTCGCTCAGGTATCAGCGCAGAAATACGGGCACAGAATGATGTGGCCGAACAGCTCTATAACTATGAGCTGCTAACCGTAGCCAGCCGTAGCTATTTGTCCGACAATGCGCCCATCGGAGGTGTAGTGGACCTCCAAGACCATAATTGCCTGAACGGTAGTTTGCCCCACTGGCGCTTTATAGTGGATGGGCAGGTGCAAAACACGGTGGTGCGCGGTAAGTGGCGTTCAAACAATGGCAAAGCCTTGGTGCAGGGCGCGTTGAACCATCTCGGTATCATTCAAGTGCCGCACTTTTATGTGGAAGAAGCGATAAAACGCGGGGCGCTGGTAGCACTGCTTGAGGCGCATCAAGTACAGGGCTTAGGCTATTTTGCCGTGTTACCGTCGGCGCATCCACCGCGCCGGGTCGCTGTGCTGCTTGAACATCTCAGAGAAAGCTTTAAGCTCACGTTAAATCCAATACCGTAATTCTAGACTTACTTTCCGGAGAATATAGTGTCTGTTCATGCCGCGCTTCTTATCATTGGCGACGAAATCCTATCTGGCCGTACCAAAGATGCTAATTTGGCGTATTTGGCAACATGGCTCAATGAGGTTGGTATTCAGCTGGCTGAAGTGCGTGTCGTGCCGGATGTGGAAGGCGAAATTGCAGAGGCAGTGAATGCTCTGCGCGGCAAATATGATTACTTGTTTACCACCGGCGGCATTGGCCCCACGCATGATGATATTACAGTGGAAAGCATTGCCATTGCCTTTGGCGTACCTGTAGTGACGCACCCAGAGGCCTACCGCCGCATGGAAGACTATTACGGTGCTGACAAATTCACCGATGCGCGTAAACGCATGACACGCGTACCAGAAGGCGCAGAGCTGATTGACAACCCGGTTTCTATCGCGCCCGGTGTGCGCATTGAAAATGTGTTCATCATGGCGGGTGTACCTAAAATTATGCAGGCGATGCTTGAAGGCATTCGTCCGCACCTGCGCACGGGCCGTAAAGTGTGGACACAGGCCATGACAGTGCATGCGCCGGAAAGTAAAATCGCTACCGAATTAGGCGATATTCAAGAAGCTAACCCAGACACCAGCATCGGCAGTTATCCTTTCTATCACACGGGGA
>JAESTR010000087.1 GCA_016763495.1 Kordiimonadaceae bacterium | reverse complement strand
GGCGCGGCGCGCCAGCGACCACTGTACCGATAACATATCCTTCTGAATCTAAAACCGGCCCGCCTGAAATACCGCCCAATGAGCCAGATGAGCCAGGCCTTCTTTCACGTTCAACCCATGCTACTACGGGCTCCCGCATGCGGTACCGGCCACTGGACTTCATCTGAGTGCGACCTATCACCGTTGCTCTAACATCCGCAGGCTCCCCTTGCGGATAGCCCATCATATAGCCTTCAGTGCCTCGCTGTGGACGAACAGTGGATAGGCCTATATATTGCACGAGTGAACGGTTGGCTTTGATAATAGCAAAGTCGCGATTACTCTCACTTTTGAACGACCTAACTTTTTCTGGTCGGCGGCCATCAACCAAAAAATACACTTGCTTACAGCCGTCCACAACATGGCGTGCAGTTACATACGTGCCGATACTATCGATGGCAAAGGCAGTGCCCACGGTATTTTTTGCCTTACGCTCCAGCTCAACTTGCACAATTTCACGGCCATGGGTTGGTAGTGCGGCATCATCTGGCAACATAATAGCTGGTGGGTCTTGCCTTTCAGGGGCAACACGGCGCGGGGCTTCAAGGTCAACTGTCGAGTATTTCAAAATAAAATACAGAATCAAAACCGCATAAGCACCATATTCAAGTTTGCGCCGCACCGACCGACCGCCTACTAACCGCTAATCGCGGCGGAGTTAATGAAAGCAGTGGCGAGTTTCACACTGACAAGCATGATCGCCGCGCTAATCTCACCCGCTTCAATACGCGCGGAGATGCCCTTAAGAAATAAGTCTGCAAGGCGAAAAGCAACAAGCTGCAACACCAGAGCCACAGCCCCCCAAATGGCCAAATCCCAAAGCGACACAGCCGCTGCTAGCGAAAAGGCAAGGGGCAGAGCAAGACCCACTATCGCGCCGCCAAAAGACAGCGCTGCCGCCACATTGCCACTACGAATAAGCGCCATTTCATCATGCGGCGTGATGCGACTGTATATGAGCGCACCAATAACCAAAATTGCGAGGCTCGTGCCTGAGTGCACCAAAAAGATCGGCAGGCCATTCCCGAGTGCTAAAAGAGCTTCTTCCACAATTTATCCCCTAATCTATTTCAAGCACATCCATCATGGAGTATCGGCCCGGTTCCTTGTTTGCTGCCCAAATAGCCGCGCGCACAGCACCATCTGCAAACAATGTGCGGTTTTCTGCTTTATGGGAAAGCGTAATGCGCTCACTCGGGCTGGCAAAAATAACGTCATGCTCGCCAATCACAGAACCGCCCCGCAAAGCAGAAAAGCCAATTGAGCCTTCTTTTCGCTCTCCTGTAATGCCGTCGCGTACATCCGCACGCAGTTCGTCAAGCGTGGCACCCCGGCCTTCAGCGGCACTTTCGCCCAGCATTACCGCAGTCCCTGACGGTGCATCCACTTTATGTTTGTGGTGCATTTCCACAATTTCAATATCCCAATCAGTGCCAAGTTTAGCCGCCAGCTGTTTGGTAAGTGCTTTCAATAAATTGACACCAAGAGAATAATTGCCAGCCTGAATAATAACTGTAGATTTTGCGGCAGCATCAAGGGCTTGCTCGTCTAGCGCAGTAAGACCTGTAGTGCCAACCACAAGCGCCGTGCCGGTTTCAGCAGCAAACACTGCATGCACTGCTGTATTTCCGGGCGGGGTAAAGTCAATCACCACATCCGCAGTTTCAAAAACAGACCTTGCATTGCCCGTGATCGTTACATCTGTATCAGGGATCGTTTCACCAAGAGAAGGGTGCCCTGCCATTTCAGAACCAGCCACCACTATTGCTCCGCTGGCATTCGCAATGGCCTCGGTATTGGCACGGCCCATACGACCCAAACAGCCTATAATGCCTACTTTAATGTCTTCAGCCATTTTATCACCTTCGCTGCAATGTCAGCCTAATGCTTATCTATGACTTACTGCCTAGCATGGCTGAGCCAAAAAAAGAAAGACCGGATAACCCTAAAGGGATAATCCGGCCTTTCAATTCAAAGTGTTAGTGACCTAACAGAACTTATTCGGTTAAATCTTCCCAAAGGTCTTTCACTTTAGTGAAAAAACCTTCTGAACGCGGAGAAATTGTATCGCCGCCTTCAGCTGCGAACTCAGCCAGTATTTCGCGCTGACGTTTGGTCAGGTTAACCGGTGTTTCCACGCTGGTTTCAATGATCATATCGCCCGTGAAGCCGCCATTCAGCTCAGGCATACCTTTTCCGCGTAAACGGAACTGCCGCCCAGACTGTGTGCCTTCAGGGATTTTAATCCGCGCGCGCTTGCCTTCAATTGTCGGGACGTCGATTTGCCCACCAAGTGTCGCTGTCGCCATAGGAATAGGAATTTGACAATAGAGCATATCACTATCGCGCTTAAACAGCGGATGAGGCTTTAGGGACAAGAAGATGTACAGGTCTCCTGAAGGAGCACCGCGTGACCCTGCTTCGCCTTCGCCTGCTAGACGAATACGTGTGCCTTCATCAACCCCTTTCGGGATCTTAACCTGTAGTGTCTTTTGCTTGTTAACCCGCCCTGCGCCGTGGCACGTTTTGCAAGGATTGGTAATTACATGACCAGCGCCTTGGCATTTTGGGCAAGTGCGTTCAACCATGAAGAATCCTTGGTTGGCACGCACTTTACCGTGCCCGCCGCAAGTCCCACATATTTGAGGTTTTGACCCTGGCTCTGCCCCAGAACCCGTACAAGGTTCACAGGCTACTGAAGTTGGTACAGTAATATTGTCAGTTTTACCGTTAAAAGCGTCTTCAAGCGTGATTTCCATGTTGAAGCGCATATCACTGCCGCGTCCAGCTTGTTGACCGCCACGTTGACGCCGACCACCACCACCGGTGAAATCACCAAAAAACTCTTCAAACACGTCAGCAAAGTCAAACCCACCAGCACCACGACCTTGGCCGCCACCGCCGCCCATGCCGTTTTCAAAAGCGGCATGACCATATTGGTCATAAGCAGCACGCTTCTGAGGGTCTTTCAAGACATCATAGGCCTCGCCCATTTCCTTGAATTTGACCTCAGCATCTGCATTATCTGGGTTACGATCCGGATGATGTTGCATCGCAGCTTTGCGAAACGCCTTTTTCAGCGTGTTCGCATCGGCGTCTTTAGCAACACCAAGAAGTTCATAATAATCTTGTTTAGACATATGCGGTTCCCCGCCTTATTTAGCCCTGCCTGAAACAAAGGCGCCGCCCCTGAAAGGTTTCAGAGACGGCAGACCTTTATTGGCATCAGGCGGCCAACTTATTTTTTATCGTTTTCGTCAACTTCTTCGAAGTCAACGTCCACAACATCGTCACCATCTTCTGCTTCAGCGGCTTTAGCGGCAGCATCAGCTTGTTTCGCATCTGGGTCACCACCAGCCGCTTCTTCTTGGCTCGCTTTATAGATTTGCTCACCAAGTTTCATCGATGCTTCTGTCAGTGTTTGCGATTTAGCATTAATGGCTTCAACATCATCACCTTCAAGAACAGCTTTCAAGTCAGTAATCGCTGTTTCGATAGCGGTTTTGTCTTCTTCACTAACTTTATCGCCGTGCTCTTCAAGGTTTTTCTCTGCAGAATGAACAAGGGCTTCACCTTGGTTTTTAGCTTCTACAGCTTCCTTGCGGGCTTTGTCAGATTCTGCGTTTGCTTCAGCATCTTTCACCATGCCTTGGATATCATCATCAGACAAACCACCAGATGCCTGAATGCGGATCTGTTGTTCTTTGCCTGTGCCTTTATCTTTAGCCGACACGTTCACGATACCATTGGCATCAATGTCAAAACCAACTTCAATCTGCGGTACACCACGCGGCGCTGGCGGAATACCAACCAAGTCAAACTGACCCAGCATTTTATTATCAGATGCCATTTCGCGCTCACCTTGGAATACGCGGATGGTAACAGCGCCTTGGTTATCTTCTGCTGTTGAGAAGACCTGCGCCTTTTTCGTTGGGATAGTTGTGTTGCGCTCGATCAAACGAGTGAACACGCCGCCCAGTGTTTCAATACCAAGGGAAAGAGGCGTTACATCAAGAAGAAGAACGTCTTTCACGTCACCTTGAAGTACACCAGCCTGAATAGCCGCGCCCATGGCAACAACTTCATCAGGGTTCACACCTTTATGAGGCTCTTTACCAAAGAACTCTTGCACGATTTCCTGAATTTTAGGCATATGTGTCTGGCCACCAACAAGAACAACATCGTCGATCTCACCAGCAGTAAGGCCAGCGTCCTTAAGGGCTTTTTTGCATGGATCAAGCGTACGCTTAACCAAATCAGCAACAAGGCTCTCAAGTTTAGCGCGTGTCAGTTTAATTTGAAGGTGCTTAGGGCCAGAAGCATCTGCAGTAATAAACGGCAAGTTCACTTCTGTCTGCTGTGCTGATGAAAGCTCGATTTTAGCTTTCTCGGCAGCTTCCTTCAAACGCTGAAGCGCCATTTTGTCTTTGCGCAGGTCAACGGTGTTTTCTTTTTTAAACTCGTCAGCAAGGTAATTAACCAGACGGTGGTCAAAATCTTCACCGCCAAGGAACGTATCACCGTTTGTTGATTTTACTTCAAAAACACCATCGCCGATTTCTAGGATAGAGACGTCAAACGTACCACCACCAAGGTCAAATACCGCGATCGTGTGGCCGTCTTCTTTCTCTAGGCCATACGCCAGAGCAGCCGCTGTTGGCTCGTTAATAATCCGTAGCACTTCAAGACCTGCTATTTT
>JAESTR010000086.1 GCA_016763495.1 Kordiimonadaceae bacterium | reverse complement strand
TGTCATTGTTGAAGCGATATTCATTCTAGTCTCCTGCTTTCGCAATACTCAAACCAGCCAAGTAGGCTTTTGTGTCTATTTACGCGCAGTAATACAGGGCGCGCGCGATTATGGCAATCAAGGATTTATGAGGCTTTGCCTAGGCTATAGTTACCTGAAAAAAGTACGCTGTTGTCGCATTCTACTCGTTTTTCATCCAGCAAAGCTATCATATGGCCCAGTACAGACTGTGCCGCGGCACCTTTTAGGCGCGGGTCTAAATCCTTATACATACGCTCCACCAGTGCTGTGATAGTCAGTGCGCCAGCTTCACCCAACAGCTTTAATATCTGCCCTTCACGCATACGGCGGTGCGTTATAATACCACGAATGAAAGGTTTTGGCTTTTCAATCCACGGGCCATGCGCAGGCACCAGTTTGTCAGGGTTTAGGGCGGCAACTTTTTTTAAGCTGTTTAAGTAGGCGCGCATGTCACCGTCTGGCGGTGCAACAACACTTGTGGCCCAGCCCATGATGTGGTCGCCAACAAATACCGTGTTTTCTTCCTCAAGCATGTAACACATGTGGTTACTTGTGTGCCCCGGCGTGTGATACGCCGTAAGGGTCCAGTCAGTGCCTTTGATGGTGTCACCATCTGCCAGCAGATTGTCCGGTTTAAAATTCAGGTCAGCGCCTGCTTCAACAGTTTTGCCTGCCAGTCCGCCCTCGCGGCCTGCACCGTGTGCGCTGAAAGCATAAGTTGGTGTGCCGGTTTGCTCTGAAAGCCATGTTGCAAGGGGCGAATGGTCAATATGCGTATGGGTCACTAAAATGTGGCTTAAAGTGCGGCCATCGATGGCCTCCAATATGGCTTTTCCGTGCGCCATATTAAGCGGGCCGGGATCAATGACAGCCAGTTCATTTTCATGACCAACCAAATACGTGCCGGTACCAGTGTATGTGTAGGGGCTAGGGTTTTCGCAGAGGACACGAGTGATAAGCGGGCTAGCCCGCTCTGCGATACCGTAATTAGCAGAAAAGTCCTGTAAGAATTCCACTGAGCTTCCCCGTCTATAGCATATTGGCCCGTTAGCATTTGCTCGGGGCTTATGTGGTGTAGGTGTGACTAAATGTCAAATAGTGAAGGGGATTTTTTGGGTGAATTGGGGATTAATTATTTGGGGATGCTAGAATACCGACCATGCTACGGTGAATTGAGGTGGGGCAAATTTGTAGCACGGCCGGCATCTATAGGGCGGTTGCACCTCCTAGAGGTAAGGGACAACCTTAAACCGAGAACCGATGGTCGGCGGCAGCCAGAGCGCCGGTTCAGCTGTATATTTGCAACCACCATGCCACAAAATAAATCGTTATTTTTCAATGAGTTAACTTTTGGAAAAAGGTAGCTGTTTCTACTTGATACAAGAGTGTATCATTGTGGGGCAATAGTGAATGCCCCATTTTGGGACGGGTCCCCGAAACCTGCTTTTTGCCAAATAGACTGGGCAGAGGTGCTGTTAAGAAAGGCGAGGAAATCGCTTGCGCCTAACCCTGACTCTGACCCCGAGCCTGAGCCTGAGCCTGAGTTTACTATTCGTACTGCTTGATATTCAATTGTGCCGGATAAATGTGGTGGTACTTTATATATAACTTTCACCAATTTGCTGGCTAATGCATCGGTGCCGTAAACAAAGCCGGTCAGGCCACCCCGTTCAATCAAAACAAGCGTTTGCCGAACATTGCTTGAATATGCCAACTGGCCCGCTAATTTCTGCCACACGCCAATTCGTTGAAGGAAGCGCTGTGCATATCGGCCCGCAGGTGCAGTGCTAGGATCAGCTATCGCAAATGGTTTACTGGGATGAAGAGCTAAAAGTTCGGGGCCGCTTAAAGGGTTGCTTACCGACAATGTGCTGAATTTAGGTGCCGCCAATACCAGTTGGTTCTGCGCAACGGGTATGGCTGATCCAACAGTAAGGTTAGCCTCGTGTAGGTACGCAATCCATTCAGGGTTAGCTGAGATGAATATATCTGCTGGAGCGCCGACTTTAATTTGCCGTGCCATAATTGCGCTGGCAGCAAACGATAGGCGCGGTTTAGGCTGGTTAGCCTCAGATGATATCAACCATTTTGCAGAAAGTTGCTGCATCACATCTGTAAGGCTGGCAGCCGCGAACACCGTTAATCGCTTTTCTTCGCCAGCACGGGCTGGTGTTGATAGCCCGGCAGTAAGGAGCATCAAGGCGATTGATATTAGGTGTAATTTATTCAAGCTTGCCTCGAGAGGATTTTCTTGAGCTTAACGAGCTTCTCATGATCTGGGTTTATAGCACCGTCCAAGAGTGTGCGCACATAGCTGATTTGAGCAGGTAAGCTCAGGGTATTACCACCTTCATTGGCAAAGCGTGCTGTTTTTTCATCGATGACAGCTATCCCCGCGCGGGATGTTTGGCATACATTCAGTAAAGCCTGATTGAGCGGCTCAAAAGTATCCCTAACCTGTATAAACTGCCCTTTGGTGAACGCTAGGCGCACGTCGGGCTCAGCTGTCTTTGATTGTGCTAATAGCGAGAAAATCTCTTCATCATGAACCGATGAAAAGAGTTCGGTATGCTGGTTTACAAAGAGCAATAGCCTAGCATCAATACTGATATTCTCATTCGCTACAGGCACACAATCAGAGGCATCAAAATCAATATGTGTGCAAAAATCTTCGATAATGCCTGTGCCGCTTAGACCAGTGCTACCTAGACCAGCGCCGCTTAGACCAGTGGCACCTAGACCAGCGCCGCTTAAACCGGGGCTGTTTAAAAAAGGTGGCTGAATGAAGCGCACATGGTGGCTTGCCAGTTGAACTGTCTCAAGCCACGGGGTGAGAATGCTGAGATAATCCGGCTGTTTATTGTGAAGGCGACGCGCTAGAAAGTCCTCAAGCGATAAGCCGCGCTTTAACCCCCATTGTCGCCACGCGGATAACAGCAGTTGGTCTTGCCTGCGCACATAATAGATAAGGTGTATGTCAGCTAACTCAGATATGCCTGTAAATACGTCAGGCCATTCTTTCTGTGCCATGCTCTCAGAAGACAGGATTAGTTTATTGGGTGGATTTGGCAGCTGTTGGCTGTCTTCAATCCAGCGCTCAATGGCGCTTACATCGCCAGTGTCTTTGATGTTTTCCAAAGTCCACAGCGGGTTCGCGGCGGGCAGGGTTTCATTGCTGCATGCCAGCTTGCTGGTAGGTAGCCCAAATCCGGCCTTCCGTAACTGCCTAGCATTTTTATACAGAAATGCCTGCAACGTAGATGACGCTGTTTTAGGGTGCCCAATATGCAGATATAGCTGAGGTTTCTGCGTCACGTCTTAGCCTAGATGCTCATAATTAAAATTCACAAGCAGCAGCCTAGCGATCTTTTGAAGGTTTGCAAAGTAGCAGGTTGAGAGCCTAGTAGGCGCGCTCAGTACAAAAATCTACGATGCCAAGCATGGCTTCTTTTGCGGGGTTGTTCGGAAAAATTGCTAAAGCATCTTTGGCCATCGCCCCATAATGGCGCGCACGTTCAATTGTATCAGTCACAGTGCCGTGCTTCTCTAGCAATTTGATGGCTTCTTCTAAGTCGCCGTCTTTTTGCTTCAGCTGGGTCATGGTGCGTTTCCAAAAAACGCGCTCGTCATCAGTACCGCGGCGAGAGGCTAGGATAACAGGCAAGGTGATTTTGCCTTCGCGGAAGTCATCTCCTACTTCTTTACCCATGGTGGCACGGTCGGCGTTATAATCCATCGCATCATCCACAAGCTGGAAAGCAATGCCTAAGTATTTGCCGTAGTCCGCAAGGGCAGCTTCAATGTTTTCACCTTGCTCAGCCACAACACCCGCCACTTCACATGCCGCTGCAAACAACACCGCTGTTTTGGCCGTGATCACTTCAAGGTATTTATCTTCAGTCGTCGCCAAATCATTCGCAGTGGTTAGTTGAAGAATTTCCCCTTCAGTGATAACCGCTGATGTATTGGAAAGGATTTTCAAAACATGCAGAGAATCGCTTTCCACCATCAGCTCGAACGCCCGGCTGAACAAAAAGTCCCCCACAAGCACTGTTGGCTGGTTGCCCCAAATCAAGTTCGCTGGTTTTTTTCCGCGCCGTAATTTGCTGCCGTCTACAACATCATCATGCAAAAGTGTTGCTGTATGAATAAACTCAACAGCAGTGGCGAGGCCAATGTGCCTTTTGCCGGTGTAGCCAATCAACTGTGCAGATGCCAGTGTTAGCATAGGCCGCAGGCGCTTGCCACCAGATGAAATTAAATGTCCGGCAAGCTCGGGGATCAGGGCGACAGGGCTGTCCATGCGTTTTAGGATGGTGTCATTCACCAAGGCCATTTCATCAGCAATGAGCGATTGCATCACGTCTATGGCAGATTTAGGCTTTTTGTGGCCTTTTATTGAAATGACATTTCCTGTTGATGAGCTTGGCATGATGGCCTCTTAATTCTAACGGTCCCAATATTTGGCGCGACCATAGGCTTGCACTATGGCTAAAGCAAGTCACGGATCTGCCATGTGTCAATTGACCACGGTGGTTTTCTCCTTACAATATAATGGGACAATATAGCTGCCCATGAAAGAGCGGGTAAAACAATAATGTATGAGGCAGGAGTTTACGATTATCCCGGAAAGATCAAATAGCCCTTTGGCAGATGAAACAAGTATCGATAGCGCTACCGAATCTGTAGATGATTTTATGGGCGGCGCAGTGCGCTTAATCCAGCCAAAAAACGGCTACCGTGTGTCGATGGACACCGTGTTGCTCGCGGCGGCAGTTCCCGCTGTGGCTGGGGATAGTGTGCTTGAAGGCGGGGTTGGCACGGGAGGCGCTGCCTTGTGTTTAGCTAGGCGCGTTGCTGGTGTTTCGGTGCACGGTATTGAGCAACAAGATACCATGCTGGCATATGTATCCCGCAATATCATTCATAATGCCCTGTCGGAAAATGTGACTGTGACTAAAGGTGATATCACGGACCTTTCGAGCGAAGAAAATCAGTATGACCATGTGATGATAAACCCGCCGTTTTTACCAAATGGAAAGGCTATTAAGCCCCCTTCAGAAACGAAGGGTATGGCGCATATGGACACCACGGCTACGATCAAAGACTGGGTGCGGTTCTGTGTGTATAAGGCCAAAAACAAAGGCACTATCACCATAGTATACCGGGCTGACCGCATGGATGAAGTGATCGCGCATTTGCACCGGCGTGTGGGCGAGTTGAAGATCATGCCTTTTTGGCCGCGCGCGGATGTACCTGCCAAGCGCGTTATTATTCAGGGACGCAAAGGCATGCGGGGCGCGGCCTCGCTTTTGCCGGGCTTAACTCTGCACAGCGAGACCGAGCGTTATACCGCTGAGGCTAAGCGAATTTTATGGGATGGTGAGGCGCTAGACCTGAAAGCCTTTGCCAGCAAGCGCTAAAACGGCTAGGGAAGGCAGCTAAGAAATTGATTTTCCAGTGAATAAACAAAAAGCACTGGGTGACCAAAATAATGGTGGATTATAATGAGTAATCAGACACAGTCTGTATTTTCTTCTCTTCGCAGGAAGTTGTTTGGTGAACCCGCACCAAAGGTCGCCGTGGTGCGCCTGTACGGTATGATAGCAAGCGGCGGGCGCTTTAAAAATAACTTAAATTTGGCAGGTGTCGCAGAGCAGCTTGAGCAAGCCTTTAGCATACGCGGCTTGTCTGCGGTGGCTTTGCAAATCAATTCGCCCGGCGGTTCGCCTGTTCAGTCGGCGCTTATTCTCAAGCGTATTCGTGATTTAGCTACGGAAAAAAACGTGCCGGTGCTCGCCTTCGCTGAAGATGTAGCTGCCTCTGGTGGCTATATGCTCGCGGTCGCTGGGGATGAGATTTACGCCAATCCGTCTTCCATACTCGGCAGTATCGGCGTGGTTTCCAGCGGGTTTGGTTTTAAAGGCGCGATTGAAAAGCTGGGCGTTGAGCGGCGGCTTTACACCTCCGGCGAAAGCAAAGCCATGCTGGATGCGTTCCAAGATGAAAAAGAAGAAGACATCGCGCGCCTCAAGGAAATTCAGCAGGAAATTCATGAGCATTTTAAAGGCTTAGTGCGAGAACGGCGCGGCAAGCGGCTGAAAGGCCTGCGCGGCAAACTGTTTTCAGGCGAAGTCTTCACCGGCCATGAGGCCGTTAAGCTTGGTTTGATAGACGGCATCGGTGACATACGGACTGTGTTGCGCTCTCGCTTTGGCGACAAAGTGAAAATGCGGCTCATCAGTGAAAAGAAACCGCGCCTCAGTGGCTTGTTAGGGCTCGCGAGCCAAAGCAGTGCTGCACCTGCGTTTGACATGGGAGATATAGCCTACGGTGCGCTGGCTGCTATTGAAGAGCGGCTTCATTGGAATAGATATGGTCTATAGGTGCTAAGGCCTTTGGCTGAATAGAATTTACCAGCGGATGAACATTTCAAGCTGGTGCCTAAATTTTGGAGAGTTTCATTGACTGCGGATGAAGAACATAAACAGCAATTGCTGCAATACCGCGAAAGCATCGACAACATCGATGCCGCGCTTGTTTTCATGTTGGCTGAGCGCTTCAAAGTAACCAAAGCTGTTGGCTATTATAAAAAAGAGCATGACTTGCCGCCTGCTGACCCAAGCCGGGAAGTCGAGCAAGTCGCCCGTTTGCGCGAGCTGGCAAGAAGCGCGAACCTAGACCCTGAGTTCAGCGAGAAATTCCTCAATTTCATCATCCGTGAAGTGATCCAGCACCACGAGCGCATTCGCGAAAAAGGCGATTTATAAATCGGTTTATCGTCAAAAAGGCGATTTGTTAATCGCCTGCGTCTATTTTAGTATGGTGCCCGATAGGTAATAACGGTGCCTGACAGGTAAAACAGGAAACACATATGACGATTGATGGCCCGGAACAACTTGCAAAGCTTAAAGTAATTGGCGCCATTTGCCGTGATGTATTAAAAGCCATGGGCGAAGCAGTGCGCCCCGGCGTCACCCCGCGTGAGCTGGATATTATGGGCGGCAAAATGCTAACAGACGCGGGCGCAAAATCAGCCCCCATGTTGGCGTATGATTTCCCCGGCTTTACGTGTATTTCAGTGGCAGATGCAATTGCCCACGGTATCCCCGGTGATATTCCGCTTGAAGAAGGCCAACTGGTCAATATTGATGTGTCAGCTGAAAAAGACGGTATTTTTGCTGACACGGGCGCGAGCTTTGCCGTGGGGGAAATCTCGGCAGACCTGCAAAAACTGCTTGATGCCACCAAGGCCGCACAGCGCAAAGCCATGTTCGCAGCGCGTGCGGGCCAGCCTGTGAATGTAGTTGGTAAAGCTGTGCAAAAAGAAGCTTACAAGCACGGCTTTCAAATCGTCGAAGGCCTCAACGGTCACGGCGTTGGTAAATGGATCCATGAAGAACCAACAGTGCCAAACCTATATTACCCCGCTGACAAAACCAAACTGGTTGAAGGGCAGGTTATAACCATCGAACCCTTCCTTACCACAGGCAGTCGTCATTATGTGGAAGACGAAGACGGCTGGACGCTGCGCCTTTCTGAAGGCGGTCACGGCGCCCAGTTCGAGCACACCTTCGTTGTAACCAAAGGCGCACCGATTGTAGTGACGGCATAGTAATTAGCAATTACGCTATGCCCCCTTAATTGCCCTCAGCACGTTCATCCCTGCAATACCACACGTCATCCCCGCACAGGCGGGGACGTATACCGCCGCTAGTACTTCAATCCCCTGATTGCCATACGATAGAATCGCTCATCACGTCGTCGGGTGTTGAAAGAGGGCATAACATTTCCGCATGGGTTCCCGCCTGCGCGGGGATGACGTGTGATAATATGGTAGTACTTACAGCAGGGTTTGCGGTTGCACGTGTGGCGGAAGTTGCTAGGGTGCTGACATGACTGATGATTTACCCCTTAAGCTGGTTTTTGACCTCGGCGAAATCCTGCCTCACCTACCGCCTGAAAAGCAGGCAGAGCTATCTCGTGCGCTTAGAATTATCTTTGAGGAATTCGAAGATGCCCGTGTCCTTGCCACCAGCGACGTGAAGCGCATGGGGCGCATTCTGCATGTTGTCCTGTTCGGGTCTTTCACGGGCGACAATTGGGTCGAGGACGCAAAAAGCGGCTACATGTCAGACTTTGACCTGCTGATTGTGGTCAATAACCACAAATTCACCGACTATGGCACCTATTGGTATAAAGCCGAGGAACGCTTGCTGCGCCATCCGGCCATTCAGCGCGAGGTGAACTTTATCGTGCATGACCTTGCCGAAGTGAACGGCAAACTGGGGGAGGCTCAGTATTTCTTTAGTGACATCGTGCGCGAGGGCATCCCGCTTTACGAGCTAACCAAAAGCAAAGCCCTGAAAAATCCCGCCGAACTGGATGAAGCTGAGGCAAGCAAGCAGGCGAAAGAGTATTTTGAGTTCAGGTTTCAAAAGATTGGCGCTTTTTTGCGTCAGTGTGGACTGGCGATGACAGAAAACGATGGCTCGATGGCTGCGTTCCTGCTGCATCAGGCGGTTGAAAACGCTTATAACTGCATACTTCTAACCCACACGCTTTATACGCCGCCCAGTCACAATATAAAATTCCTCCGCTCTCTGTCGGAAAAACTGGACGACACCCTAATCAGTGCGTGGCCCCGTGCCACCAAAGCTGACCGCGCCGCTTTCGCCACTCTAAAACGTGCCTACATAGACGCCCGCTACTCCCCCAACTATGAAATCAC
>JAESTR010000085.1 GCA_016763495.1 Kordiimonadaceae bacterium | reverse complement strand
CGATGGCGTCTGGCTTGTCCTGACGCTTAGACACAGGTGTATAACGAGGCCCTTTGGTACGAGATGCTACCTGCACATCGTCTTCTTCAACTTTTAACGAGCCAGTTGGATCTGCTTGGCAGCGATTAATTTCGTCCCACGTAACTTGGCCGCTGGCAGTTGGGTCTTGTCCAACAATATTAATGCCAACAGTGCCATCCGCAATGCCTTGCACTTCAAGTTCATGAAGTGAACAGAGCTCTGCGATTTGTGCAAATGTTAGGGCCGTATTATCAACCAGCCAAACTGCTGTTGCCATCGGCATTAAAAGTTGTGTCATTCCATCGTTCCTACCTTGTAAGCAGATATCTTCCCTGACCAGGCTAGCCGCTGCTAACCTGCCCCTTTTGGAAAACCAAATTTTTATGAAGGGGTGAGAACCTAGTCTCTAAGAGCCCTGTCTAGCAGGTCTATTGCGCTCTGTACATCATAATATAATGTGCTACGGCGATGCATGAGCCTGGTCCACATCCAAGATCAATTTGCCCCTATGAGTACTAGTCTCCATCAGCGTATGCGCTGCTGCAGCATCAACCAACGAGAACACTGTATCCACTACAGGCCGAACCTCACCTGATCCAATTAAAGGCCAAACCTTTTGTAGCAAATCGTCTGCAATAGATCCTTTGAAAACCAGATCCCTCGGCCTAAGAGTGCTACCCGTCAACGTTAGGCGCTTCAGCATTACTGGCAACATATTCATCTCGACGGCAGGCCCCTGGAGAAACGCGATTGATACGTGCCGCCCGTCCGGCGCCATACAGGCGATATTTTTAGGCACATAGCTACCGCCAACCATATCCAGCACCACATTAACGCCCTTCCCCTTTGTCAGCTCATCAATGCGGCTCACAAAGTCCTCTGTCCGGTAGTTGATAGCGGCATCTGCTCCTAACAAAAGGCAAAAGCCAGTTTTCTCATCACTGCCGGCTGTTGTGTAAACAGTAGCGCCAAACGCCTTCGCCAGCTGTATGGAGGTGGTGCCAATGCCCGACGAACCGCCATGCACCAACAAGCTTTCACCAGCCTGTAACCCTGCACGCATAAACAGGTTTGACCATACAGTGAAAAACGTCTCAGGCAGCGCGGCAGCTTCAGCGAAAGAAAGCCCCGGCGGGATTGGCAAAATAGTCTCTACGGGTGCGAGGCAATATTCCGCGTAGCCGCCGCCAGTTACAAGCGCACAAACCGCGTCACCAACTTGCAAAGCACTAACGCCTTCACCCACTTCCTCAATCACACCCGCTATTTCTAGTCCCGGAATATCAGATGCACCCGGGGGTGGCGGATAGAGCCCTTTGCGCTGAACGATGTCTGGCCGGTTCACACCCGCGGCCCGTACTTTCACCAATACGTGACCCGTCATTATAGTCGGCCTATCGAAGTCGGCCTGCACCAGCACCTCAGGCCCACCCGGCTCAGTAATTTCAATAGCTTTCATACTGTGTATCCTTTTTTGCCATAACTGCCGTGACACATACTGCGTTTCATCATAAAACAAACATAGTATGAGACAAATCGCGGAGCACTGAAATGGATTTTGACGATTTACCTACAAAAAAGGCTTCCCCAGTAACTGCTGTGGAAAAGGAAGACCTATCTTCGATCAGCGTAGACGAGCTGGAAGACCGCATCGTGCGACTTGAAGCCGAAGTTGAGCGCACCAAAGCTGAGATTAAAGCCAAACAAGGCAGCCTTAATGCCGCAGAGGCCTTTTTTAAATCCTGACGATATTTGTCAGGACGCTAGTTCATATAGTGATTTCACTGGGTTTCTTGGTTCCCATTCACACATAAAGGCGTTGCCATGACAATATTAAAAAAGGCGGTTGCATATGCAGGAAAGCTCGATATGAAATTGACCTCTCAAATGTTCATACAATTGCGTGTCACTGCACTGAATGCCAAAAACATATAGGGGCACCCTTTTCGATTTTTTCTGTTGTCCCAAAAAGGCAATTTAAATGGCTTAATGAACCCAATAAATCCATAGCCATAAGCAACAAAGCAAACAGACTATTTTGCGGCCACTGCGGTACATACATTAAGTACGAAGGCGTGACCACGCCCCATGAGGCGGAGATAAACGCCATGACACTTGATGACACAAGCAGCTTGACTGTGGATGTAGAGATATTCACCAGATCACGGCTAGAGTGGGTTGCCCCTCTTAAAGGAGCGGCTCAATTTGAAACTACAGAACATTCGCCTAACAAGAAAAACGGGAACTGAACATAGAAAAGGTTCGGTTCCCGCAAGTTTCACGACAGCGAAGTTCGTGGATAGTTAGGGAGAAACAGTGTCAAATTCGCTAGCTGCGCAGCGGCTTCGTCACGCTGCACTAGCCTTTATCGATCGCACTTTGGCAGCATTTTCAATATCGGCATTAATCTCAATATTACGCGGTTTTTTATGGTCCGGAATTACCCGCTTCAAATCCACCAGCAACAAGCCATTCTCGTAGTGGGCATTTCCCACTTGGATCGTGTCAGCTAGCTCAAAGTTGCGTTCAAAAGCACGTTTGGCGATACCATGGTGCAAGAAACGGCGCTCGCCTTCTTCGTCAAGGGCACGGCCTGAAATAAGCAGCGTACCTTCTTGCACAGTCACATTTAATTCTTCAGGAGCAAAACCAGCAACCGCCATGGTTATCTGGTAATCATCCTCACTAATTTTCTCGATATTATAGGGTGGGTAAGTAGACGCGCTGTCATTTGTGAGCGCCGAATCTACCAAACGGCTTAAATGGTCAAAGCCTACACTGCTACGCATGAGTGGGGTTAAGTCAAAATTACGCATATCTAGTCCTCCTACAGAAGCGACAAGTTAGGTGGCTCGCCTACATGGCCGAGCCTTGTTTAAAAGCCGGTCCCGCCATTGCAGCAACCGACAAAACTTATGTAGGAAGTTGGATATACGCCTTCAAGGGCAAAAAAGAAAAAGGCGCCCCAATGGGACGCCAAATTCAAAATATCTTAAGCGCAAACAAGCACTTATTTTTTAAGAGAGAAACCGCCGAAACGTTTTTTGAAGCCAGCAACTTGGCCACCTTCAACGCCAGAACGCTTACCACCAGTCCAAGCTGGGTGTGAGCTAGGGTCAATCTCTAAAGTCATAGTATCGCCTTCTGAGCCCCACGTTGAGCGAGTCTCAAAAGTGCTCCCGTCAGTCATTACCAGTTTAATTGTGTGGTAATCAGGATGAATATCTTTTTTCATTGGTCATGTCTCCAAAACGAGGCGTTCGTATAAGACATACTTTCAACCTTGGCAAGTCAGTTTATAGCTTTTCTTACATCTGATCGACATTTTCATGCCTACATTTATTACACCATTAAAAACACCCATTGGAAATTCAGGACTTAGTCCTTATATCAGACCCCTAAGTTCAAGAGGGATCACTTAATGTCTGACAGCGCTATTCGCAAGGAACATGAGCCACCAAAAGGTAAACTGGTTAACTTAAAAACCCTGTGGGGCTTTGTTCGCCCATACAAGCTACAGCTAAGCTTAGCGTCATTTTTTCTGCTTATTGCTGCGGGTACAGTACTGATAATCCCGACTGCCCTTGGGAACATTGTTGATGTAATGTTCACCACTGAAAGTGCGGGTAATCTGGACGATTATATTTTTCTATTCGTGGGTGTCGTGTGCGCAATGGCACTTTCTACATCTCTGCGTTTTTATTTCGTCACGTGGTTGGGCGAAAGGGTCGTAGCCGACATTAGGAAGGCGGTTTATGAGCGCCTTATTACCCTCTCTCCTGAGTTTTTTGAAAAGAATCGCCCTAGTGAGATTGTATCTCGCTTAACAGCAGACACTACTTTGGTTCAAACCATCGTTGGTTCCAGTGTATCAGTGTGGGCCAGAAATATTCTTATCGCTATTTTTGGCACCATCTGGCTGTTCATTATGTCACCCAAGCTGATGACATATATGGCACTAATAATTCCGCCACTTCTAATAGCGATCGTTTTCATAGGTCGTAAAGTACGAACTTTATCGCGTTCTAGCCAAGACAAAGTCGCTGATGTAGGTGTGCGCGCGAACGAATCCCTTTCATCCTTAAATATTGTGCAAGCCTTCACGCAGGAAGGCTACGAAAGTGACCGTTTTAGTACCGAAGTAGACGGCGCCTTTGAAGCAGCTAAAAAACGGATTAAAGTACGCGCTATCCTGACCTTCATCATTATCTTCACTATGTTTAGTGGTATTGCCATGATGCTATTCAATGGCGCTCAAAGTGTCTCAACAGGCTCCATGACAGGCGGGCAAATGCTTGATTTCATCATGCGCTCTATTTTTGTAGCAGGCTCCTTTGCCGCGCTGTCTGAAGTATATAGTGAATTACAGCGCGCAGCTGGCTCGGCAGGCCGATTAGCTGAACTATTAGGTGCTGAGAGTAAAATTAAAGCCCCAGACGATCCAGTTCAGTTACCTGCTGATATAAAAGGTGAAATTGCTCTTGAGAATGTAACATTCCACTATCCGGCGAAACAGGACATAGCTGCACTGGAAGATTTCAGTCTGCATGTTAAACCCGGTGAAACCGTTGCTTTGGTTGGGCCGTCTGGTGCGGGCAAGTGAACCGTCCTACAAATGATATTACGTT
>JAESTR010000084.1 GCA_016763495.1 Kordiimonadaceae bacterium | reverse complement strand
TGAAATGCTTCCTGGCACGCTGCGTTGTATCTTTTTTGTTCGTCTTTGGCGGCAGCTACCCATGCGTCAGGTATCGCCTGAGCCGCGAGAAGGCGTGCGCGGGTTTCGGGGTCAAAGAGTGCAGGCGTGGCGCGTAAGCCATTTGCATGTACGGCGGCGGCTTCAGCCGCAACAAGCAGGTACGCTGCTGCTCGTGCTTGCGCGGAGCCTGCGATTGCAACAGCGTCTTCAATGTTGTTTTTGAAACAAAAGGCAGTAATCGCTGTGTTTACCATATGCTCTAGGCCGCGTGAAAAATACCCTTGAAGAATGGCTAATTTGGGTGCGGTGGCTTTGGTAGTGGACGCTGGCTTCGAGGCGGGGGATAGGGCTGAGAATACACGGCGCAAGGTCGACGGCGTTTGTGCAAACAGGCCCACTCTGTCTAGTGTAGGCGATAAGGGAAACGCACCGTCAGTGCTCAATTTATTTTCGGTAGGCTTGATGCCAAATATGCCCGTAAAGGCTGCGGGTACACGGATAGAACCGCTTGTATCTGTACCGAGCGCAAAGTCAGCTAGTCCGGCGGCAACGAGAGCTGCTGACCCACCTGAGGACCCGCCACAAATACGAGTAAGATCATGGGGATTTTTTGCTAATCCGTACAGAGGGTTATTGGAAATGAAACCGTATGCCAATGCGTCCATATTGCTGGTGCCAAGTAAGTGGGCGCCCAGTTGATTTAATTGGCGTATAATGGCTGCATCTTTTGCTGCTGGAGCTTGGTTTTGTAATGCCGCACAGCCTGCAGGCGTTGCCTCGCCTTTAATATCAAATAGATCTTTCGCAAAATACGTTGTTCCAGAAAGGGGCAAATCAGAAAGGGGCGGCGTGCTTTTTGTATTATGTGGTGCCGCTGTTGGCACAGGCGTTTCACGCGCCAGCCATCCATTCTTTCTGGCGTCGGAAAGAGTGAAGTTATTCATTGTTTTGGGCACCGCTGCTAGAGGGCTGGTAAACACCAAGTTGATGCGCCATTTGTTCTATCACAGACCAAGCCTCTAGTGCGTTGACTTGATCAGCGGGCGATAAACCGAAACCTTTGCCGTGTAGCGTTACGTTAAGGGGATGGCCAGCTGCCGCCTTTTTTTGTCAGGCGTCATTTGGTGGTATCGTCTGGGCCGAAATAAACTTCTACAGCACCAAAGCCCTCAATTTCGGCTCGATATTTTTTGTTCGGTTTGACTTGTGCCATGGGGCCAAGAGCGCCGGACAATATGATGTCACCAGTACGTACAGGCCTTCCCACATTGATCATTTTCCGAACGAGCCATAACGCGGCAGTTAGGGGGCCGCCCATACAGTCGCTGCCAGACCCCGTGGAAATAAGGTCGTCGTTTTCAAACATTTGCATTTTTGCTGAAATGGTTTCATGTATGTCAACAGGGCTTATTGCTGTGCCCAGCACATACAGGGCTGAAGACGCATTGTCGGCGACCGTGTCGCTTAACGAGATTTTCCAATTTTCTATGCGGCTGTCTACAATCTCCAGTGCTGGATAGGCTGCATATAGCAGTTCGGCTAGGTGTTCTTCTGACTCAGGTGCCTCGGTAATGTCAGAGTTTGCTCTGAAGGCAATCTCGGCCTCAATCTTTGGCTGAATGAGGCTGTTGAAATCAATTCGGTCCCCGTGTGGTCGGGCCATGTCGTCAAACAACATACCAAAGTCTGGCTCAGATACACCCAGTTGTTCTTGCACGGACTTTGACGTTAACCCAATTTTGCGACCGGTGACCTTCCTGCCTTGTTGTGTCCAGAATTGCGTATTGATGTCCTGAATTTTATAGGCAGCATCTAGCATGCTAGTTTTGGTTTCATATTGCTTTGTTAGGTTGGCGACAATGGGCTTTATTGGGGCACCGGTGTAAGCAGCACGAAGGGAATCTGCTATTGATTTAAGGTCAGTCATTAACCATGCTTTCCAAGTGTCCACTTACTTTCAGGGAGGTTTGCTTCAGCGAAATTCCGCGGGGTGTCCTCAAGGAGGGTGCCTGCGTTGTCGTTCCAGCGGTTCCAAAACCCAAATTGGCAAATGATAAGAAGCAGCTCTACAATCTCGCCTTCACTGTAAAATACCCTAAGCCGAGCATAATCCTCCGCTGCGACAAGGGACGGGGATTGTCCTCCTTTGAAAGCGAAGTTTAGGGCTGCACGCTCAGCGTCAGAGAAAGCATCGTGGGTTTCAAATTCCCACAGGTTTGCCAATTTTGCAGGCTCAACCCCGTCTTCAGAAGCTTTATTCGCAGTATGGGCTGTGCAGTATCTGCATCCAGACGCTGCGCTGGTCATCATCCCGACTAGATGCAAAAGCCCTTGAGGCAACGTTGCGTTTTCATAAATGGATATACAGAAATCCATGAAGGCTCTGGTGGCTTCAGGGGCATGTGCCATAGTCAAAACATCATTTGGCAAGAAACCCAGAAACTGCTCGGTCTTTTTGAATGTTTCTTCCAATTCGGGAAGAGAAGATCTGTCTAATGTATCAATATATGGCATGTTACCTGCTCCGTATGAGGCTGTTTGTATCAGTCGTCGAATAGAAATTTCATTGACGTATCGGTGAAGGCTTCTGGATATTCCATCATCGCCCAGTGCCCACAATGTGGCACGATATGGCCCCAACTATTTTCAATCAGATCAAGAAGCCGGTACCCACTAGAAAGAGGAACAACTGCATCGTCTTTGCCGTGTAACACCATCGTTTTATGCTTTAGCTTGGCAATGAACTCTTCAGGACGGTGCAAGCCACCTTGGCTTTCAATCCAGCGCATGAACGCGGAATAGCCTTTCCTAACTTCAGGATCGATAGATAATTGGTGCCGATAGCTGATCAAGTCGTCATCTGGTTTGAAATTAGGGTTCGCTAGTGAACTGATAATGCGGCGGATGCCTTTCTCTGTGAAATCATATTCAGTCAGAGCTTTGAGCGGAGCATTCACGCCCGTTTCAATGCCTGCACTCCCCATCAAGATAATTTTATTCACTTTCTCTGGTATAATTTGGGCAGCACCTATAGAGGTCAGCCCACCAGTGGAATTGCCAACAAGGTTAACGCCGCCGTCATAATCAAGCGCAGTGATAAAGTCTGCAAGTTGTTGGTCGCGGGCATCTTGTGAGTAGACGAAAGATTCAGGGTCAGGCGCGTCGCTTCTACCAAAGCCGACAAGGTCAATTGCAATGGCTCTGCACCGCTTTGCAAATAGTGGCATGCATGTGCGCCAGTTACCCCAGCAATCAGCACCGGCGCCGCCGCCGTGAATAAGGATTGTGGGAACGCCTTCGCCCATTTCTACATAATGTGTAAGAATACCACCTGCATTCAGATATTTACTTGGCAGGCGCTGTGCCTCCACACTGTTTGAAGGATCGATAGCTACTGTTCGGCCTTGAAGTGCCATGGTGTTACTCCTAATTGTCGCGTTCGTGAGGCAATAGGTGCCCCCAAATTCGGGTTGAATTATAGGTTTTAACCGCCCAGTCTTTGTTATCAACAAGCAGGCCTTTGGCGCCCACTTCAATGCCAAAACCGGATGGGCTTACAAAATAAAATGACATCGTATGATCATTGGAATGCTGACCAAGGGTCATGATAATGGGGAACTTGCGCTCAACTACGATGTCGTAAAGACGGCCCACGTCTGATATTGATTTCACTTCGATCATAAAATGATTGGTGTCGCCGGCAACGTGGCCGATGGCTTCGTTGATCAGGGCAAAACTGTGGTGGCGTGGGTTGCAATGCATAAATGTGGCATCTAAATCATTTGTCGTGATGTGGTCAGATGTTTTGAAGCCTAAAGTGTCGCGGTAAAAGGCAGTCATTGCGTGGTGATCTTTATAGTGACGCACGATATGGCCAAGGCCCAAATCCCCCGCGACAAAGCCTGAAATTGGCAGGCTGGGTTGGAACGGCAGGGCGTCATATACTGGGCGAACAAACAGCTCGTTGGCATACCCTTCTGGGTCAAGAAACTTTACCAACCGAAAAACTTG
>JAESTR010000083.1 GCA_016763495.1 Kordiimonadaceae bacterium | reverse complement strand
ACAGGTGGCGGCGAACGTCAGCGGTCTTTAGCAGCTTATAGGCGTGCACAAGCTAAAAAACGCGCAGCACAAATGGGCGGCGTGAAGCCGCAGGAACGCCAAACACGTGAAATTACTCTTCCTGAAGAGATTACTGTTCAGGAACTGGCGCAGCGCCTGGCAGAAAAAGGCGTGGCAGTTATAAAGACACTGATGGGTCTTGGTATTACAGCAACTATTAATGAGACGCTGGACCAAGATACGGCACAATTGGTTGTGGAAGAATTTGGCCACACCTTTAAGCGCGTTAGCGAATCTGATGTTGAAATCGGCCTAACGGGCGAAGAAGATAAAGACGAAGACCTCGTGTCTCGTGCGCCGGTTGTGACAGTGATGGGCCATGTTGATCATGGTAAAACGTCGCTGCTTGATGCGCTACGCAAAACAAGCGTTGTAAAAGGCGAAGCTGGCGGTATCACACAGCATATTGGCGCGTATCAGGTAATAGATGACAATGGCGATGCCATTACATTCTTGGATACTCCTGGTCACGCGGCCTTTACACAAATGCGGGCCCGCGGTGCTGCTGCAACTGATATAGTAATATTGGTTGTCGCTGCGGACGATGGTGTTATGCCACAAACTATTGAGGCGATTAATCACTCAAAAGCTGCTGGCGTACCAATGATTGTTGCCATTAATAAGATGGACCGTGAAGGTGCAAACGCTGATCGTGTACGCAATGAATTGTTGCAGTATGAAGTGGTGACAGAGACATTCCAAGGCGATACTCAGGAAGTTGAAGTTTCTGCTCTCACCGGTGCTGGCCTTGATAAGCTGAAAGAAGCTATTACCCTTCAGTCAGAAATTCTTGAATTAAAAGCCAACCCAAAACGTGCTGGCCAAGGTGTTGTTGTTGAAGCTCGGCTTGATAAAGGTCGCGGCCCAGTAACGACAGTGCTCGTGCAACGCGGTACGCTTAAAATTGGCGATGTTTTTGTTGCTGGTGCTGAGTGGGGTAAAATACGGGCCCTTATCACTGATACTGGCAAGCAAATTAAAGAAGCTGGCCCTAGTCTTCCGGTAGAAGTTCTAGGTGCAAATGGCGCTCCGGCTGCGGGTGAGGAATTCGCCGTAGTCGACAGTGAGGCTCAAGCGCGTCAGATTACAGAATATCGTAAAGATCAAATTCAGAAACGGCGCCAAGAGGCGCTTGCTGCTCCTAAGACGCTTGAAGATGTTTTTGATAATCTCAAGAAAAAAGGCACGCAGTTACGTTTTGACATCGTGCTTAAAGCTGATGTGCAAGGGTCTGTAGAAGCGATTACACAATCACTTGAAAAATCAGGTAATGATGACATTGTCTGCCGGGTTATTCATGGTGCTGTTGGTGGCATTACAGAAACTGACATTGGTCTTGCCAGTGCTTCTGATGCTTTGATGGTTGGCTTTAACACCCGCCCAAGTAAAAAAGCACAGCGTGCTGCTGATGATGATGGCGTAGCGATTAAATATTATAGCATCATCTACAACCTGCTTGATGATGTGAAAGCAGCCATGATTGGCGAGCTCGGACCAGAATTTAAAGAAAATATTATTGGTCGTGCGGACATTAAAGATGCCTTCCAGGCTGGTAAATCTGGCAAGGCTGCGGGTTGTATCGTGATTGAAGGTAGCATTCGCAATGACCTTAAAGCGCGGATTTTGCGTGATGATGTCATCATATATGTTGGTCAGGTTGAGAACTTACGCCGCTTCAAAGATGATGTGAAGAAAGTAGATTCTGGCCAAGAGTGTGGCCTAACATTTGAAAACTACCATGACTTTAAGTCAGGCGATGTGCTTGAAGTTTATGAGCTTGAAGAGATTGAGCGCACGCTTTAAGGCGCTGCTCCATCTTACGCAAGCTGAATAGATAGACACTGGCTGAATAGATAAAATGTCAAAATCAAAACATACTGGCGCAGATGGTCCAAATCTGCGCCTCCTTCGGGTAAGCGAAAATGTGCGTCATGCTATTGCGACCATTCTTGGGCGTGGTGATGTGCAAGATGCTGATCTTGAACGCGTTTCAGTGACGGTGTCCGAAGCGCGTGTTAGCACAGACTTCCGTAGCGCCACGATTTTTGTAATGCCACTTGGTGGTGACCCTGACGGGGTGGTGACAGATGCGCTCAATAAACACGCCTCTTTCATTCGTGGTGCGATGGCTAAGATGGTGCGTATGAAATATAGCCCAAAGCTTAAGTTTAAGTTGGACCTTAGTTTTGATGAGGCAAGCCATATTGAGGCGCTTCTGAAAACGCCTAAAGTACTTGAAGATCTCGCAAAACCAGATGAAGTGCCTGAAGATGCTTCAGATGTAGATCGGGACGACTAGCTTTGGGTCGGCGCCGTAAAGGGATCAAGCTTGATGGCTGGATGGTCATCGATAAGCCGCTCGGAATTTCCAGCTCAAATGTTGTTGGTAAAGTTAAGTATCTGACCAAGGCCCAAAAAGTTGGGCATGGCGGCACGCTTGACCCGCTTGCCACAGGCATATTGCCGATCGGGCTTGGTGAAGCCACCAAAACTATGCCCTATATTGTTGACGCCTCCAAAGAATATGAATTCACTGTTAAATGGGGCAGTGCTACCGATTCGGACGACCGCGAAGGGGCGGTCATTCATTCTGGCGGCCATGTACCCACTGAAAAGGACATATTGGGGGTGCTTGCGGGCTTCACTGGGACCATTGAACAAATCCCCCCTGCCTACAGCGCTATTAAGGTAAACGGTCAGCGTGCCTACAAGCTCGCACGGAGTGGTGAAACAGTAGAATTGAAGTCAAGAGCTGTTGAAATTCAGTCACTTACGCTGGTTTCTCATGATGAAGAAAACGGTAGCAGCAGCTTTCATGTAGGCTGCGGTAAAGGCACCTATATTCGGTCTTTAGGACGGGACATTGCCTTAAAATTAGGGACTTGGGCACATGTGATTGTGCTTAGGCGTACGCGGGTAGGGCCCTTTGCTCTGGAGCAGGCGATTTCGCTGGAAAAGCTGGAGCAGTTAAGCCATAGTGCGCCCGCTGCGGAATATATACTTCCTGTAGTGACAGCACTGGACGACATCTTGGTGCTTGCCATTACAGAAACGGAGACGACGGACATTATGCATGGCCGGAGTATCCAGTGTTCTAAAGCTAAGCAAGGCACCTTGGTGCTGATGGCAGGCGATACGCCAGTGGCAATCGCTGAAGCCGAGGACGGAATGATCCGTCCCTTGCGGGTCTTCAATATGTAAACTTTTAGGAGAAGATCGATGTCGATCACTGCCGAACTAAAACAAGAGTTGATCAAAGAATACGCCGTTAAAGAAGGCGACACAGGTTCCCCAGAGGTTCAAGTTGCCATTCTTACTTCCCGTATCGTGACACTGACTGAGCACTTTAAGGAACACAAAAAGGATAATCATTCCCGCCGTGGCCTTATCATGATGGTTAATCAGCGTCGCAAACTACTTGACTATCTGAGCTCCAAAGACGACGCGCGTTACAAAACGCTTATCGGTCGCCTTGGTCTCCGGAAGTAAAATTGATCAGTGTAGGCCGGTTCGTTAGAGCCGGCCTTCCTGCTTTTGGGGTGGCGTTTTGTATTGTTACAGCCCAACTTCAAAAGCTAAATGATATGTCTTGGAATCCATGATGGACCAAGTGAAATTTAAAGCGGGGTGCGCCCATGGGGGTGCGCCGGAACCAGTTTGGTCGAATTAGTAATGATGCCCAAAGGGTTCGCGAAAGGTTAAAAATGTTTAATATACATCGCAAAGAAATTGAATGGGGCGGCCGTACCCTAGTGTTGGAAACCGGTCATGTTGCACGCCAAGCAGGCGGCGCCGTTATGGCGACTTATGGCGATACTACAGTGTTATGTACTGTTGTTGGCGCCAAGTCAGTTAAGTCTGGGCAAGATTTTTTCCCACTGACTGTAAACTATGCTGAAAAGTACTATGCTGCTGGTAAAATCCCTGGTGGGTTTTTCAAGCGCGAAGGCCGTCCAAGCGAAAAAGAAACACTAATCTGTCGCTTGATT
>JAESTR010000082.1 GCA_016763495.1 Kordiimonadaceae bacterium | reverse complement strand
CCTCTAAAGTCGTAGCTTTCCAAAGCTTTGATGCGTTTTCCACCACGACTTTACTGGCTGTTTACTGGTTTTTAAGTGGCGCGTTATGCTTTTCGTTGAAATGCTTGCGGCATAAGGCGATGTAACGGTCATTGCCGCCAATCTCAATGGATTCGCCTTCTTGCACTGCATTGCCGTGTTGATCTATGCGCAAGTTCATCGTGGCTTTACTGCCGCACGTACAGATTGTTTTCAGCTCATGCAGTTCATCAGCCAGTGCAAGCAGCCATTTGCTACCTTCAAACAGGTTGGCCTTAAAATCTGTTCTTAACCCGTAACAAAGCACGGGTATTTTCAATGAATCTGCAACGCTACCGAGCTGTAAAACATGCTCATGTGTCAGAAATTGTGCTTCGTCTATCAATATACAATGCAGCGGGCGAGATTTTAGTACATCTGCAATCTTGACAAAAAGGTCAACATTCGCGTCATATAGGTACGCGTCAGCTCGCAGGCCAATTCTGGAGGATATTTCAGCGAGGCCTGAGCGGTCATCAATAGCTGCGGTGAACAACAATGTGTTCATGCCGCGTTCTTGATAGTTGAAGCTGGATTGAAGCAAGGTGGTGGTTTTTCCGGCATTCATTGCGGAATAATAGAAGTAGAGTTTTGCCATGCCAGATGCCCGTTTGGTGGTTACTAAATACTATTTTGTGCTTTGGTTCGCACAGCCTAGGCAGTAAGGGTATATAGGGCAAGCTTTGAGGGAGAAAAACATGGGCTATTTTCATAACGCTAGCAAAACACTTATCGCGACGGCGCTTGTATTTGCAGGTAGTTTTTCTTCCTATGCTGTGGACAGAGCAACTGCACTTGATGCTCGAAAAGCTGCGTCAGCACTTGATTGGGCCGGTAAAAATGGTCAGTTGCGACAAGTTTTGGAGGCAATGCCTAAAGGCGGTGACCTTCATAATCATCTTACAGGCGCAGTTTATGCGGAAAGCTTTATTGAATGGGCCGCAGAGGACGGCATTTGCGCTGACATGAAAGTGCCTGCACTGCGTTTTAAAACCGGCGAAAGCTGCGCTGATAGCGGCTGGATTACAGCTGCTGAAGCGCAAGCGGATGATAATAAACGCAGCGCTTTAATAAACGCTCTGAGCACGCGCAGTTATGTGCCGACGCTTAATTGGTCAGGTCATAATGATTTTTTCGAGACCTTTAGTAACATGGCGACGTCCCCAACTCGGTTTGGCGACAGTCTGGCCGATGTTGCGTTGCGGGCAGGGCGTCAAAACATATTGTACCTTGAATTGTTGGAAACTCTTGTTTTACCTGAGCTTTTCCCCCTTGTGGGTGGCGTTACATTAACGGGTGACGTTGCCGCAGACTATAAAACCCTGATGGATGGTAAGTTTGGTAAAGCCATGCCGTCACTGGTTGCTTCCATTAAAAAAACTATTGCTAGCGGGCTCGCCAAAAAGGACACGATTTTGGGTTGCGATAAAGACCCACAGGCTGAAGGCTGCGATGTTGAAATCCGGCTTTTGCATCAAGTAATAAGGTCATTTGAGCCCGCGAACGTCTTTGCTCAGATTATTCTTGGCTGGCACGCGATGGCTGACGAGGAAATGCTCGTTGGCCTCAACCTCGTAGCGCCAGAGGATGGCCATGTAGCCTTGCGCGACTATAGTTTCCACATGAAAATGATTGATTACCTTTATAAAAACGTTAGCGAGCAGAATGTAACATTGCATGCAGGTGAACTTACTTTAGGGCTGGTGCGACCAAAACAGCTACGTTTTCATATGTGGGAAGCGCTTGAACTTGGGCATGCTAAACGGCTTGGGCATACCATTGATGTGATTTATGAGAAAGATAGCGCTAAGCTTATAGAAAAGCTCGTTAAAGATGACATCATGATAGAGATTAACCTCACCAGTAATGATGTTATTCTCGGTGTTTCAGGCCCCGAGCATCCGCTCGTATTATACCGTGATATGGATGTGCCATATGCTATCAGTACAGATGACGAAGGCGTTTCTCGCATTGATCTGACACATGAATATATGCGTCTGCACAGAGACTTTAACGTACCATACTTTGAGCTTCGTCATTCATCACGCAACAGCCTGACGTACAGCTTTTTACCCGGTGCTAGCATCTGGACGTCGGAAGACTGCAAAAAAGCTATTCTGGCTGGGGCTAGTGATAGCGTAGAATGTACTGCGTTCCTAGCAGGGAGCGAAAAGGCGCAAATTCAGTGGAAACTAGAGAAAAGGCTGCGTGAATTTGAAAGTGAATTACGCATCCCAAAGCGCAAAAAAACGTCATTTAACTAAACAAAAACTAATGCAGGGGGAGCCTCAGCTGTGCTGCGGGGGCCTGTAAGATAGGGATACAGTGGGCTATGGCTGAGGCTAAAAATGATATTCTGGGTGGCGGTAGTGCGCCAGTATCTCAATTTGCGGGTGACTTAAACGCAGGTGTCGCGTTTTTCCTTGATGTAGTAGTAAACATGTTTGTGCTTGCCGCCGTGTTGGTTGGTGCCTTCAGTTTTCCGTCAGAAGTGGTCTTTGGGAAGATTATTCCCGGTGCCATTGTCGGCATTATGCTGGGGAATATAGCCTTTAACTGGCTCGCCAAGAAAACAGCAAAGGCAACGGGTAACGAAGCCTTAACAAGCATTCCTCTTGGTCTTGACCTGCCGTCCGTGTTTGGAATGGCCTTTTTTGTTGTAGGTCCGGTCTATACACTGAGCCTCAATGACCAAGCGCCTCTGGAGGCAGCCAACACAGCCTGGATTGTTGGCATGGCTGCGACACTGTGGATGGCGGTTATCAAGTTTATACTGTCTTTCTTCGGCAGGGCCATGCAGCACGAGCTTCCCCAAATGGCACTTATAGGGGCTATGGCGGGTATTGCCACGGTTTGGCTTGGGGCTGAAGCGATTTTTGGCGTGTTTGAGTTGCCAGAAATTGGCATTTTATCACTGTTTGCAATGGTGTTCGCCTTAATCGCTGGTCACAGGCTACCTTTCAATATGCCCGGTGCTATCATCGCGATTTTCGCCGGTACATTGCTCTATTATATACTCGCCTTTGCAGGTGTGGGGGACGGCTACGTCATTCATGCCGTTCCTGAGTTGACGCCCGCTTTACCCGCGCCAACGCTTGCAGGCTTATTTGGCATGTTCGGTACAGTAACGAATTATCTGGGCGTTATATTCCCGTTCGCATTGTTGATAGCGGCGAGTGCAGTAAATGTGGTAGCCGGTGCCAAAGTGATAGGGGATGACTATGACCCTGCCATAGTGGTGCGCCTTGATTCTGCAGCGACAGCTATTAGCGGGCTGTTTGGTGGCGTTGTGCAAACCACGCCGTATTTTGGCCACGCTACTTACAAACGTATGGGCGCACGCACAAATTATGCACTTGGTGCTGCAGGCGTTATTACAGTTGGTGGTTTTCTTGGTGTTATCGCACTCGCTTCGGTGTTGATCCCAGCTGCTGTGCTTAAACCTATCCTCGTGGTAGTTGCTAGTGATATTGTACGTCTTGCTTTTTCAGGCGGTAGTGTGCGGCATGCTCCAGCACTGTTATTCGCTATCGTGCCTGCCATTTTAAACTATGCCCACTTTAAAGTAGGCGAGCTCTATAATATCATTGGAACCAAGGCGCAGATGGCGCTTTCTCAATCTTGGTAGGATAGTTACATGCTGCTCGGCGTAATGGCGCGCGGCTATATATTGACCAGCCTTATGTGGGGCGCAATGATAGTTTGGATTTTTGATCGCAATATGGTGCGTGCTGGGGGTGCAGCAATAGTGGCTGCTGTCCTCACCGAATTTGGAATCATACATTCAGTACTGGCTTCTGGTGGCATGTATTTACCATGGGCATTGCCTGACTTAGGCGGCGCTGAGCTATTAGCGCACCGCTTTGCTTTGGGTTATCTCTTTGCCGGACTTATGCTTTTTGCTTTTGGCTTGATCAAAGAAGATGAGCCAATTGAAGCTAGTTCTTGACCATTTGGTCAAGATTTTGTTTATAGAGCTAAATAAACCATTCATTCAGGACGAAAAATGTCATCTGAAACGCAAATGAAAACGAAAATTAACCAAGGCTCGTCTTTTCACGCTAGTTGGTTAGATAATATCCGCGTGAATATGAGTGCTGTTGAACGTCGCACATCTTCTATTGGCACGCGCCGTTCTGTGAAAAAAGACTCACAACTTGCTTACATGCTGAAAGCCATTAGCTGCATTGACCTAACCACACTTGCTGGCGATGACACGCCGGGCAGGGTAAAACGCTTGTGCCTAAAAGCGGCAAGTCCTGTACGCCGTGATATTCTTGAAGCCATAGGTATGGCTGATATGGGTCTCACTACAGGGGCCATTTGTGTTTATCATGAGATGGTTGAAACAGCAGTCGAAGCCCTCAAAGGCAGCGGCGTACCGGTAGCGGCAGTATCCACGGGTTTCCCCGCTGGGCTTGCGCCGCGCGAAACCCGCATTGAAGAGATTAAGCGCTCAGTGGCCGCTGGTGCGAAAGAGATTGATATCGTTATTACGCGCGGTCATGTGCTTTCCGGTAACTGGGAAGCGCTTTATGATGAAGTGAAAGCTTTTAAGGAAGCGTGTGGTCCTGTTTTAATGAAATCCATTCTTGCAACTGGTGAGCACGGAAACCTAACACAGGTTGGCAAAGCTTCAATGGTTGCCATGATGGCGGGTTCTGATTTCATTAAGACATCAACGGGCATGGAAGGTGTGAACGCCACTTTGCCCGTAACACTGGTGATGATCCGCCAAATACGAGACTTTTACGAGCGCACAGGCATTAAAGTTGGCTACAAACCTGCTGGCGGTATCAAAACGGCCAAAGATGCCGTGGTGTATCTGTCCCTTATCAAAGAAGAACTTGGCCGCGATTGGCTTGAGCCAGAATTATTCCGTTTTGGGGCATCCAGTTTGCTGGGTGATCTCGAGCGGCAGTTAGAATATCATGCAACAGGCGGATATTCTGCCTCTTACCGGCACGCAATGGGTTAAGGATATATCATGAACGTCAAAGAAAAGTTTGAGAGCATGGACTATAGCCCAGCACCAGAAAGTCGCGCGAATGTTGATGCCTGGCTTGCAGAAAACAACGCATCGTTCGGCATGTATATCGGCGGTGAATGGATAAAACCAAAAGGTGCGAAGCAATTTGCAACATATTCGCCTGCGACCGGTGAAAAGCTTGCTGATATTACGGCCGCGCGGCAGGAAGATGTTGACGCGGCTGTTGCTGCGGCCCGTGCGGCACAAAGCAAGTGGGTTGGCCTAGGTGGTCACGGCAGGGCGCGCTACTTATATGCTTTAGCGCGCTTGGTGCAGAAACATTCTCGCGTCATTTCAGTGATTGAATCCCTTGATAACGGCAAGCCTATTCGCGAAAGCCGTGATATTGATATCCCGCTGGTCGCGCGCCATTTTTATCATCATGCTGGCTGGGCGACGCTGCTGGAAGATGAATTTCCTGATCATGAAGCACTGGGAGTTGCCGGGCAGGTGATCCCTTGGAACTTCCCATTCTTGATGCTGGCATGGAAAATCGCGCCTGCAATTGCCGCAGGGAACACTGTGGTTTTGAAACCAGCTGAGTTTACATCGCTTTCCGCTCTGAAATTCGCTGAACTGTGCGAAGAGGCTGGTTTGCCAAAAGGTGTCGTGAATATCGTCACGGGTGAAGGCGATGTTGGTGCCATGATAGTGAATGCGGATGTAAATAAAATCGCATTCACCGGCTCAACTGCTGTTGGTAAGATAATTAGACGCTCTATAGCAGGTTCCGGCAAGAAACTGACACTTGAGCTTGGCGGCAAGTCGCCTTTCATCGTGTTTGAAGATGCTGACATTGACGGCGCTATTGAAGGGCTTGTGGATGCTATCTGGTTTAATCAAGGCCAAGTGTGCTGCGCGGGCTCACGTCTTTTAGTACAGGAAGGCATTTCAGAAGCTTTCTTTAAAAAACTGAAAGCGCGCATGAACAAACTGCGTGTAGGGCACAGTCTCGATAAATGCATTGATATGAGCGCTATCATTGATGCCTCGCAAAAAGAGCGCATTGAAGGCCTGATAAAGCAGGGAGTTGACGAAGGCGCTGAAATTTATCATGCAGCGTGCGACTTACCGACTGAAGGCGTTTTCTATCCACCAACATTGGTTACAGGTGTTGGCACAGACAATATATTGTACCGGGAAGAAGTTTTTGGACCAGTGCTCACGGCTATCACTTTCCGTACACAGGCTGAAGCCGTAGGGCTGGCTAACAACACCAAATACGGCTTGGCAGCGACTGTATGGTCTGAAAGCATCTCACGCGCCCTAGAGGTGGCTCCAGCACTTAAAGCAGGGGTTGTATGGATCAACGGCACCAATATGTTTGATGCTGCAGTTGGTTTCGGCGGATACCGCGAAAGCGGCTTTGGTCGTGAAGGGGGGCGTGAAGGTATGCTCGCCTACATGAAACCAAAATATGAAAAGGCATTGAAGCCGGTTAAGCACATTGCATTGCCTGTCGCCATAAAAGGTTCAAACGGACCCGCTATTGACCAAACTGCTAAAAATTATGTCGGCGGCAAACAGGCTCGCCCAGATGGTGGCGACAGTAAAACAGTTTTAACCCACAAAGGCGCCTATGCAGGCCTTGTTGGTGCGGGGAACTACAAAGATATTCGTAATGCCGTAGAGGCTGCAAATAAAGCTTCTAGCTGGGCGGGTAAAACATCCCATCTTCGTGCACAAATCCTTTATTACATTGCAGAAAACCTTGGATATCGTGCTGCCGAGTTTAAAGCTCGGCTCGTAAGCTTGACTGGTATGAAGGCAAAAGCCGCAGCTAGTGAAGTAGAGCTTTCAATTCAGCGTCTGTTCACAGCTGCCGCTTACTGTGACAAGCATGAAGGCGCCGTGCATGAGCCCCCAATTCGCGGTGTGGCACTGGCAATGAACGAAGCCATTGGTACAATTGGTATTGTCTGCCCAGACGATGCGCCGTTGGTGTCTTTTGTGACACTGATGGCCTTCTCAATGGCGGCGGGTAACACAAGTGTAATTATACCGTCAGAACGCTACCCGCTGCTCGCGACTGATTTTTATCAGATACTAGAAACATCAGACCTTCCCGCCGGTGTGGTGAATATTGTAACAGGGCCACGAGACGCCATGGCAGCACCGCTTGCCAAGCATTACGGCGTTGAAGCTCTGTGGTACTTTGGTAGCCAGCAAGGATGTGCTGATGTTGAGCATGCCGCGACTGAAAATATGAAACGTACGTGGCTTAATTACGGTAAAGCGTATGACTGGGCGGACAAGCAACAGATGAACCCTAAAATTCTAATGGATAAGGGTACTGAAGTTAAAAATATCTGGGTTCCATACGGCGACACAAACGCTAGCGGTAAATCATATTGATGAATTAGGCAGGCTAAAATCTAGCCTGCCAACTGTCTTTAACGATTTACTTAAGGTGTATTGGTATTGTGAGAATATACTAATATGGAGCGCGGAATGCTCGACCTAGAAATATCTGAAATATTACAGCGTGTTAGCGATGATACGGGTGAGGACTATTTCCTCAAGCTCGTGCATGCACTAAATGCTATTGGTGGTTTTGACCATGCTTTTGTTGCTGAAGTTGATTTGGCGAAGAGTACCGTCACTACTTTATCTTATGTTGTTAAAGGCAAAGTTCAGGAAAATGTTAGTTACGATCTTGAAGGTACGCCTTGCTCACAAATTCTAGACCGAACTTATTGTCGCTATAGTAAGGGGGTAGCTGAGGCCTTTCCTAACGACGAAATGCTCATTGATTTAGGTATTCAGGGGTATGTGGGGTATCCGCTGCTTTCTCAGCGTGGGGTGGCGATTGGTATATTGGTGCTGCTTAATGAAAAACCGATTGAGGATGTAGATACAACATTTGATATGTTACGCTATTTTGCCCGCCACTGTGAATGCGAGCTTGAGCGTATGAACCTGCAGATATCACTGAACAACACACAGTACGCACTGGATCAGGCAGTAACCGTGCGCCAAAGCATTTTGCGCAATGTGTCCCACGAACTACGCACGCCTCTTAACGCAATAATTGGATTTCCTTCTCTTCTCGGGTCTGAAATTTATGGGCCTCACTTTGACCCTCGCTATAAAGAATAT
>JAESTR010000081.1 GCA_016763495.1 Kordiimonadaceae bacterium | reverse complement strand
CTCATAATTAAAGAAGGCGTTATTACTCCACGCATCTGCACTAACGATTGAGATGTTCCCGTTTTCAGGCATAGAAATTTCGCTAAGCATCCAATCTTTGCGCGGAAGTGAAACAGAGACCAATTTACTTTTTACATCATCAAGCAGGCTGATGAAAATTCGGTTCATACCAATCTGAACGTCATTAATGGCGATGCGGCCAGACGGGGCATATACGCTGCTAATGCTACGCTCAGGCGTGCCACCAATGGCATCTTCAATAAGAAGTGAGACGAGGGACCCAGATGCGTAAGTTTTACCGCCAACTGCCCAGTCAGCACGTAATTGTAATAATGCATGGCTGGCAAAAATGCCTTGAAAGCTGATATCACGCGGCAGCTTTAGCTCCCGCATTTCGGCCTCGTCGTCTTCCCCTGTCATGATGAAGACTATTTGGGTGAAAAAATCAGGGTAACGAATAAAGCCTGCGTGGCTGCCGTCTGGACGGTGGCTCGCAAACAGGAAGTTGCCCATTTGCTTTGTATCGCCCTCGGATAACAGGCGTGCATGCTCTATAGACTGACCACGCTTCCATAATTTTATTTGGTTTGGGTAGCCACTGTCAGTGCTTGTGCCTTCGCCAAAGTCAGTCGCTATCAGCACAGTGTCCGCGTCTACCCACGCGATGCTTTGTTTGGCTTCTTTGGTTTCAAAGCCTCCAGCTACGAAGCGTTTCATAATGGTGTCATATTCGCGCACAACAACGGCGTCACCACCACCACGGGAAAGAGAGACAAGGCAGCGGCCAAAGTCTGGCGGTAAACATTCGCGGCCTTTGTAGACCCAGTTCTCGTTTTCTTCTTTGGCCAATTTGTCGATATCTAGAATATTAACCCAGCGAGGCGTGCCGCTTTTGTATGACTTGAGGCTGGCTCGGCGCCATAGGCCGCGTACATTAGTACCGTCTTGCCAAAAATTGTGCACTGACCCGCCTTGCAATCTCCCGTAAGGGATTTTGTCACTGGCGTTATAGTCCTTAAGCGCACCTTCCATTAGAGCGTTAAACCGTTCATCTTTTTGCAGTATACCGAGAGAATGTTTATTGCGTTCTGTAACCCATGCCAGCGCTTCCTTGCCTTCTACTTCTTCAAGCCAAAGGTATTTGTCAGTCTCTGCAGCGTTGGTTGACACAGTGGCCGTAATTGCCATGAGTGCTCCTGTGATGATGTGTTTCATACTGTTCCCCTCATATTACCGTCTCCATCCTAAGCCGAAGAGGCACTAAAGCATGGTGACTTAATCTGACGCCCGATTGGTTATGGCATTATGGGCAGCTTTCAGTTTAAAAATTATCTTTCATTTGGCGTGTTTTGGCAAAGACTGCAGGAAGTGGTTGCCCTGCCATGCCAATAGTATCTTGTAGCTCGCTGCTCATCGGCCGCAAAAACGGGTTGGTTTTTTTTTCTAACCCGAGTGTTGTCGGCACGGTGGGCTTATCGTTTGCACGCAGGTTCTTCACCGTTTTCATGCGGTCGATTAGCGCTGCATTTTTAGGTTCAAGCGTTAGGGCAAATTCGCCGTTGGCAGTGGTATATTCGTGCGCGCCGTGGATAAGTGTATTTTCTGGCAGTGCCATCAACTGGGAAAGCGACTGCCACATTTGTTCTGCCGTACCTTCAAATAATCGACCGCAGCCCATGGAGAAAATAGTGTCGCCACTGAATAAGGCATTAGCGCTGGCGAAATGATAGGCGATGTGGCCACTGGTATGGCCGGGGACAAAATAGACATCAGCGGCAACATCGCCCAATTTAATCTGATCGCCTTCTTTCACAGTGATATCAATGCCGGGGATGCGGGCCTGGTCGATGGCGGCCCCACGACTGTAGCAGCGTACCGTTTTTTGAGCGCTAGATTAGCGCCGGTATGGTCCCAGTGGTGGTGGGTGTTTAATATATGGGTTTAATGCCACCCCCGTTTTTTAAGTACCGCAACAACTTCATCTTCGACGGCTGGGTCAATGATGGCTGTGTCACCAGAAACTGGCTCGTGGATCAAATATAGATAGTTGTCTGATAATACGGGTATTTGTACGATTTCTAGCATGATGGCCCTTGTAACTGGATTTGCTAGGAAGTGGAACATTTTCAGGCGGACTTGGCAACCCGGCTAACTAATTTTTGATCTGAACTTTGTGGGCACAGCTAATAATGGGCGACTGAAAGAAATATACAAGAATATGACACTATTTTGACAGTCAGATTATAGTGGGCATTCAAACTTTCAGCTAGTTTAAAGTTATATTCGAAACTCAGCATATGACGGGATGGAAATTATGCGTATTTTACCAATTTTAGCGAGTGCAACAGCGTTGCTTTTGGGGGCCTGTAGTGACGCCCCGCAAAAAAGTGAAAAACCTGAGCCTACAGCACATTATGACACCATCATTCGTGGCGGTACAGTGTATGATGGTCTGGGCGGAAAACCCTATATTGCTGATGTGGCGATAGACGACGACCGTATCGCAAAAATTGGTGACTTATCTGCAGCCGGAGCTGACACGATTGTGGATGCAACTGGCAAAGCGGTAAGTCCGGGTTTTGTAAATATGCTTTCATGGGCGGTGACGAGTTTGCTGCACGATGGCCGTGGTCTTTCAGATGTCACACAGGGTGTAACTCTTGAGGTGTTTGGGGAAGGGAATTCATGGGGCCCTCTTAGTGCCAAAGGGCGGAAATTGCTCAGCGAAGAGAAGTTTCGCGACACGACTTATGATCCGAAATGGAATACTCTTGGGGAGTATCTGGAGCATTTAGAAGCCAAAGGTGTTTCGCCAAATGTCGCGTCATTCATTGGTGCCACAACTGTGCGTGTTAACCAAATTGGTTCGATCGACCGCGAGCCTACTGCGGAAGAACTGGAAAAAATGAAAGCTGAAGTGCGGGTCGCCATGGAAGAAGGCGCGATGGGGCTTGGCAGTTCCCTGATATATGCGCCAGCATTCTATTCCAAAACTGATGAATTGGTTGAGCTTGCAAAAGTAGTTGGGGAATATGACGGCATGTATATCTCTCACATGCGCAGCGAAGGCCCCCGTTTCCTCGAGGCGCTGGAAGAACTGATCACCATCGCGAAAGAAGGTAACTTAGCTGCTGAGGTGTATCACCTGAAGGCAAGTGGCAAAGAAAACTGGCATAAAATGGACAAAGCTATCGCCCGGATTGAAGAAGCGCGTGCAGAAGGGTTGGCTATTACCGCCGATATGTACACATACCTTGCAGGCTCAACCGGCCTCGATGCCGCCATGCCACCTTGGGTGCAAGAAGGCGGTGTTGAAGAATGGATCAAGCGCCTGCAAGACCCTGAAATTCGCGCCCGCGTAAAAAAGGAAATGCAGACACCAACGGATGAGTGGGAAAACCTGATGATGGCTGCAGGGCCAAAAGGCGTGCTGTTTGCCAGCTTTGAGAACCCTGAACTCCGGCATCTAGTCGGCAAGCGATTGTCGGATGTAGCTGCTGAGCGCGGTCAAGACCCTGAAGATGTTGTGATTGATTTGGTGATCGCTGACGGTAGCCGGGTAGGCACTACCTACTTCTTGATGTCGACAGAAAATATGCACAAACAAGCCAAGCTGCCGTGGCTTTCTTTTGGTTCAGACTCAGAAGCTCTTGATCCTGTTATTGATAAGCCGTTTGGCCACCCGCATCCACGGGCATATGGCACGTTTGCCCGCGTGCTCGGGTCTTTTGTGCGGGATGAGAGGCTGATGCCGATGGAAGAAGCTATTCGTAAATTATCGCATCTACCGGCAACTAATTTGAAGCTGCGTGACCGTGGTAGTTTGCAGGCTGGGTATTATGCTGATGTTGTGGTGTTTGATCCTGCAACAGTACAAGACCGGGCGACATTTGCTGTCCCTCATGCGCTTGCAACTGGTGTTGAGCATGTTTGGATTAATGGCGGTCAGGTCTTGAAGGACGGCGTGCACACTGGTGCCACACCGGGTCGTGTTGTACGCGGCCCAGGTTGGACTGGTTGGAAAAAAGAAGGGGCTACCTTAGCCGCTGCCGAGTAACCACGCCCTGACTTTTAGGCGTATTTCAATGTCATGGCCTATCTCCCCTTTGGGTGCGATGGGCCATGTCCATTCTTCAAGGGGGTTGTCGGGTAAAATATGAGGGGCAACACTGGTGTGGGTTGCTCTGTCTTCCCCGCAAGTTTCAATGCGTTCATAGTCTGAAATAAGTAGAACTGGGCAGTGGGCCAAGTGCAGCGCTTTCATGTGGGCTAGCTGTATAGCCGTCGTTAATTTTATCTCACTATCATCTGCGGGCGGGCAGTCTGTGAAAGAAAGCGGCAGTTGGGAAAGCAAGTTGCAGCTGACAATCATACCGTATGCGTCTGGATCAATCGGTGCCGTAGCTGGCGGCGTGACGGGGGCCTCTTTTCGGGTATTCCAAAAAGGTTTCAGAATACCTGTGATGTCGCTACATTCAGTCGCGATTTTGGTATACCGCATGAGCGTTAGGCGGCTTGATAATGTGAACACAGCATCCATCAAAACCGCACCGGCTTTGTGAGAGTTTAGAGCAGGCAGTGGCAGGTCAAGACATAGCCCCGCACCCAAAATGAGTATGGGTTTATCCGGAACTGCCAGATGCAGATGGCTTTCAATGAAGGACTTTGTCTTGGTTAGGTGCTCTGTCCACGCTCCGCTATGACGCTTATAACGTCCAGCAATGCCCGCGGCTTCAGAGACCAGCCCAGCCGCCCGAGCGCTCTGGCAGCTCTGGCTTGTACTCCATATAAAGGCTTCTTTTAGCATGCTCGTACTCGTTAGAAGATTTTACCGGGGTTCATGATCCCGTTGGGGTCTAGTGCCGTTTTGATTGCGCGCATGAGCGGGATTGCACTGGCTTTTTCTTGCTCTAGGAAAGCTTTTTTGCCAATACCAATACCGTGTTCGCCGGTACAGGTGCCGCCAACTTTTAATGCACGCTCTACCATGGCAGTGTTGAGGTCGTCGGCCTTCTTCTTTTCTTCGGGATTATTTTCATCAACCAGTATGATGCTATGAAAATTCCCGTCACCAACATGGCCTAATAGGGTGGCGAACAACCCAGATTTTTCGATGTCCTTGCGAGTTTCCATCATACAATTGGCAAGTTCTGAGATGGGTACGCAAATATCAGTGTTGATGGTTGCTTTGTTTGGGGCCATGGCTTTGGTGGCATAATAAAGCTGATGGCGCGCATGCCATAAATGGTTAATTTCCTCTTGTGTGGTCGCAAATTCAATCTCAGAACTACCTCTGTTAAGGGCAATTTCCTTGAAATTATTAATCTGGTCTTGAACAGACACGTCGGAGCCTGAAAACTCTAAAAATAAGGTGGGTTCTTCAGCATAACTGGTTTTGGAATATTGATTGACAGCCTGTATCGATATTTCATCTAACAACTCAATGCGGGAAATTGGCAAGCCCATTTGTATGGTATCGATCGCGGTGCCAACAGCATCTTCCAAGGTTTTAAATCTGCACACACCTGCAGCTATTTTTTCAGGGATACCATGAACACGCAGGCTTATTTCCGTGATGATGCCAAGTGTGCCTTCGCTGCCTGCAAATAGATGGGTAAGATCATAGCCTGCTGCTGATTTACGTGCACGCGTACCTGTTTCAACAACTGAGCCATTTGCGGTCACGACCTTAAGTGATAGCAGCTGTTCGCGCATGGTCCCGTACCTAACAGCATTGGTGCCGGAAGCGCGGGTTGCTACCATACCGCCCAAAGTGCAATTTGCTCCGGGGTCCACGGGGAAGAAAAGGCCTTGGTCCCGTAGGTGGCTATTGAGGTCTTTCCGTGTAATGCCTGCTTCAACACGTACATCCATGTCGGGGCTGTTTATAGCTAAAACACGGTTCATCCGACTTAGGTCAATCGACAGTCCGCCTTGCTCTGGAATGACTTGCCCCTCAAGAGATGTGCCTGCACCAAACGCAATGATCGGTATTTTATGCGCATTGCAAATTTTTGCAGCCTCGACAACATCCTCAGTCGTTTCGGCGAAAAAAACAGCATCTGGCAATTTGATTTGGTGGGAACCTTCGTCTTGGCCGTGCGCTTGCCGAACACCTTCAATAAGTGAAAGGCGGGGGCCAAATTTTTCCTGCAGCAATTTAATGGCGGCTTCATACATGCTGTATTCACTTTCTCTCTTTAGTATAATTTAACTTATAGCGTTGGCAATTTAAATGCGGCAAGTTATGTACCGTAATAACTGTTTTTTCGAGTAATGTGCATTAGCATTAACTGCCCATAAACCCTTCTTCGATATTAAGGGCATAGTGCAGCACAAAGGACCGGTAGTTGAAGGCATGATTGGGCAAATTTATCTGAATATTCTAGAACAGCATGATTATCAATTGCTGCTCATTGCCTTGGTACTATGTAGCATTTCTGCCTTTTCTGCAGTTTCTTTTCAGCAAAGAACCCGCAATTCTAAAGAATTCAAACGCGACAGCTGGATATTAGTGTCTGCGGGAGCCGTTGGCTTCGGCTCTTGGGCTACACAATTTATTTCCATATTGGCTTTTGTTATAGATGTGCCGGTGGCGTACAGTTTTCTCCTAGTAGTGGCTGCGTTGCTTTGGGCCATCATTGCCGCGGCATTCAGCTTTCGTATAGCTGTTTATAATCGAACAAAACGCGCGCGTGGTGGCGCAGGCTTGGTGATGGGCGCCGGGATAGCAGGTACACATTTTCTGTTGGTTGGTGCGATTGAAGTCCAAGGTGCTTTATCTACGGCCCTAGATTTTGGGGCACTTGCAACTGTGATTGGTGTTGGATTTGCCGTTACGGCTCTTGTCGGCATGAATAAAACACAGGATACCGTGCGCTATTGCGCAGCTGCAGGTATGTTGGCAGCTTCTATCTGCAGTATGCACTTTATTTCAATGGCTGGTCTTCAAATAGATATCGACCCGCATATGGTCATGCCTATCAACATGGTTTCACAGTCTTCTTTGGTTGTGGGTGTCTCGCTGATAACGTTTTTGTACCTCGGTGTCAGCTTGGCTTTCGCATTTGGGCAGGAAAGTATAGGCATTGGATCTCTTGAGACGGCGCACCTAAAAAGCCTTGCAGACGCTGCACTGGAAGGCATTGTGGTGATGGACGCTGGCGGGCATATCGTGAATGCGAACCAGAGTTTTTTAACTTTAAGCGGTCGTCAGCTCGTAGAGATTCGAAGCCAACATGTAAAAAAGTATTTCCATAGCCTGTCTGGGCATCAGAAGATCAGCGACCTTGCTGAAAACGCTGCGCATATGGATGAAGTCTATTTAAGCACAGACAGTTCTGAGGTCCCAACGGAGCTTTTCTTTCGACAAGCACGAGTAGACGGCGAAACTTTGCATGTAATGGTCGTGCGGGACTTGCGGGAAAAACAAGCAGCAGAACAGCAGATCACCTATTTATCCAACTATGACCAGCTGACAGGGTTGGCTAATCGTCAGGTGATGATGGCGCATTTGTCTACTGCGGTGGCTGAGGCTGTAAAACAGCAGAATAATGTGGCGTTATTTTATATTGATATTGATGGTTTTAAGGAGATTAATTCGCTGTCTGGGCAGCAAGTCGGAGATGAACTGTTAGTGGCCCTGGCATCACGGTTGAAAACATGTGTTAGCAATGCAGACCTTGTGGCACGTATTGGTGCAGATCAGTTTTGCATCATTCAGGAAAAGCTCCCAGAGGTCGAGCAAGCAGGCATTCTTGTAGAAAAATTATGTACTGCAATTGATGACCCCTTCTTGTTGGGGGATGATGAAGTGCCAGTTAGCGTTAGTATTGGAATTACATCTGCGCCGTCGGATACTGAAACGCCGGGCGCTTTAATAGGGTATGCTGAGCTGGCAATGAAGCACGCTAAATCAACAGTGGGAAACAGCTATCATTTTTATGAAGAAGAGCTCGACAAAGCTTTGCTTATGCGCCGGCAATTGAAGACTGATTTGGCTGGTGCTTTGACGCGTAACGAAATCAGTATGGTCTACCAACCCCAATTTGGCACCCGTGAGAATGATGTTGTTGGCTTCGAAGCACTGGTGCGTTGGCAGCACCCCGACCGTGGTTTTATAAGCCCGGCTGAATTTATACCGCTAGCGGAAGAAAGTGGTTTCATCATCGAACTTGGGCGATGGGTTCTGGAAGAAGCTTGCAGAGAAGCCGCATCTTGGAAAAAAGAAATCAACATCGCAGTGAACTTGTCACCAGTGCAGTTCAAGCAAGATGGCTTACCCGAAGTTGTGGCTGCGGCTCTGAAGAATAATAATCTAGACCCAAAACGGCTTGAAATCGAAATCACAGAAGGGGTGCTGATTGATGACGTTGACCGGGCGCTGAAAATACTGACTGAACTGAAAAAAAGCGGTACTAAACTGGCAATGGATGATTTTGGTACTGGGTAGTCGTCACTCAGTTATTTGCAGCGTTTCCCGTTTGATAAATTAAAGAT
>JAESTR010000080.1 GCA_016763495.1 Kordiimonadaceae bacterium | reverse complement strand
TAGTACTGATGGAAGGGATGCTGATACCTGCAATACGAATGGCACCTGCGGTGGACAGGTCACTAACCTCAGGCTTTACATGCATTGAAATGTTACCTGAATTTAACACTGTTGGTGTGAACTCTAGCTTCACGCCAAATTCGCGGTACTCAATGCCCAAGCCATCTCTGGTAGGGATTGGAATTGGAAACTCACCACCCGCCAGAAAGCTTGCCGAGTGGCCGGAAAGGGCGGTTAAATTCGGTTCTGCGAGGACTTTGATAAAGCCGTCTTGGTCAAGTGCATCAATCGCTGCGTTCAGATCCAGTCTGCCAGATGTTATCTGGCCAAACAAGGCGCCGCCTTCGGCAGCCCGTCCAAAAACTTCAAGAGGTAATTCAGTTATGGGGTCAAGTATCAGGTTGGATACATCTCGGCCGGTGGCGATACCAAAACCAATATTGGAACCGGACAAAAAGCCTTCCCAGTTAAAGCCGAGTTGCTTGAGAACTGAACGTGAAATCTCAGCCATACGAACCCGTAAATTCACCTGTGTTGGCTGCATCACATTCAAGCTGTTCATAACTGATTCAGTGTTTAAAATTGTGCGCGTTAGTTGCTCGGCAGTGGCCGCTTCTGCCGGGGAGCTTACATTGCCTTGCAGGATCACAAGATTGCCCAACGCAGATACTTCAATTGGCACACCCGGCAACAACTGATTAAACGCCGCCCGCAGAGCTGTTAAATTGCGGGTAACACTTACCGTTGTGCTAAAGAGAGTATTGTCATCTTTATCTAGGGCGTAAAAAGTAGTTTGGCCCTGCGCTTTGCCAAAGATATAGATAACGCGGTTAGATTTTACCTGAACATCAGCCACGTCTGGGTTGGCGATAAATACTTCTGTTGCAGGCCTGTCGAGCCTGATTAATGTGCCTTTGTCAATTTCGATAACTAGATTGCCTGTCGTAGGCTCAAGTAGTTGTGCGCCTTCGTCAGCCCGCAGGCTATTTGCCGCTGCGCTGTTATGGACCGGTAACAAGAGTGTTATAGCGACGAGTAGTTTCGTCATAAAATTTAATTTGAGGTTCATTGGTCTGATCCTCCTGTTTCTTGGTCATCGCCGAGCGTTACAATGTTGACTTTGTTGCCTCGGGTTACACGTACTGATGAGGAATTTACGGCGTTTAGCGCTGGTAAAAATGTGCTTATTTCACTGCCAGTTGAATGGCTGCTTGTCGTTGCAATAGGGGGGCTATCTGGGTTTGCTCCAGGCTCAACACCCGTTTGTGCCAATGACCGCAGGCTCAAAGATAAAGTGCCTAAGTTGCTGAGCATTGCGACTTTCTCTGCCATTTTTGGTGTTACTTCTAGTGTCGCCGTTTTAGCAATTTTCACTTTGGAATCGGTGATGGTTTTTTGGTCAACCGCGAGTACCCGCACATTTTGAAATACGGTTTCGGCGATTTGATGAACTTCTGAACGGGATATCTCAATCTCGTGGGTCAAAATGACACCTACTCTGTCGCCTGGGAATATAAAGCCGCCAATACCTGTTGTTGGTGAAAGCTTCACGCTGACCGCACGCATGCCGGGCGTTAGTATTGCAGCCAAAAATCCGCGCTCGCCTTGGGAGACGATAGCCGTTTTTGTGACAGGTTCACCCGTAGTGATAGGCGCCCGCACGACTTTGCCGTGCACAATTTTAATCTCGTCTTTTTTCATGATGAAATAGGCGGTGCTCAGGCCTTTTTTGGGCCAATCCTGCCACATAACATCTTCGGGTTTGAGGATAGTGCCAACATGCAAGTCTCGTTTTGCTACCAGTATTTTGGAAGCGGGCACCTGTGTTTTAGTTACTTGCGCAGTTTGGGCTTGTTGTTGTGCGTTCGACAGAAAAGAACGCGTGAACATCACCACCAGTATGACGCCGACCGTAGCAAGTAAAATTAATATAAGCCCTCTGGGGTTCATAATCCCGTCCCTTCACCACGGATAATTCCGTGCGCCTCCGCTTTTGATTGCGCCAGATACAAACATACGCCCGTCCGGTTCAAATTTGGTTAAGCGGAAAGTCCTGAAAACTGTTGGAAACAGACCCACAAGCCACCGACGGTAATTGCAACACCGTAGGGTACTGTGGTTGCTGCTGTAGGCTCAGTTGGTTTGCCAACGCGCGCTATGATAAGCGTGCCTGCTGCAACAAAACCGCCTGCTACTACAACATAAAGGACAAAAGGTAAGCTCAGGGTTGGCCCTGCAAATAAAGCGATTGCAGCAAGTAACTTTACATCACCGCCACCCATTAAACGCACGGCGAACAGTGCTGCGCCGACTGCAAAAACAATCAGAGCGGTCACAAGGGGCCATATTAAGACGTTATAAAGGGGGGCACCGTTTGCTAGTAGGCTTACTGCCCAAATCGCAAAAAGAGCTACAATTGATACAACTAACCGGTTGCTAATGCGCCTGTGCATTATGTCAGAAATAGCTGCCAAAATTAATAAAGCGGCTACAGCTGCCAGAACACCAGTTCCTATATACGAAAATAGTTGCATGGGGGTGCCTGAGGTCTGTCCTTTAAAAAATTCGTTCTGTTTTGAGTTTTCAAATAAAAAGTCGTCGGAAAAAGGTCCCCCGACGACTTTTTAAAGTTCAGCGTTAGTCAGATTTCAGCGCTTTAGCTGCTTGAATCTGTGTCAGTGCCATCTACCGCACCAAGTGTGGTTTCGATCTCACCAAACAAACCGTCTAGTGCCGTACTGAGGTCGCCTAATGATGCAATGAGGCCGATAGCTACCAGCGCGGCAATAAGACCATACTCAATTGCTGTTGCGCCTTCTTCGTTAGTCCGTAGTGATTTCATAAACTTAAACATTTCGTTTCTCCAGCTGCCTAGTTGATGGCCCATTTATAGCTCGAGAGTCCTAAATAAAAAGTTAACAAGGAACGTAAAAAACATTTTAAAAACATACGGTTAGGGTAAATTTAGGCGATAAGTTATGTAAAATTTTAGGCAAGTTGAAAAGTCATTGAAACTAAGGTGTTTTTTCAAAGCAACGTAAAGTAGAGGCACACTGAGACGGCGGCCAATTTTAACCTAAGTCGCCCAAAAAAATACTTAAATGGTATTTTAAGGGCCAAAAGGTAGGTGTTTAGGCTGTGTTTCTTAAGCATTTTTGCCCTTTTCTTACTTTTCCGAGGCTCAAGATGATTCGAAATAGCGTGATAAATGGGTGATTCTTAAGCGGTGGGAATCGCTCTATGGCTTGTTGTTGCCGCTATATGCGCACAATATACCCAAATTGCCGCGCTCCAGGGCATGCACTGAGGCATGTGCTGGCTTGTGGGGGCCGCATGTACTTGTGTGTTTCAAGGGCTGAGGGTTAAATGGTGTGTTGAAATTGTATAGGGAGGTCTGTTTTCTTGAAAAAGAATGAGGGAGGTATCTCTTTTATGGTGGAGCGATCTCGTCTGGCACTGCTGGTATAGGGTTATGGGCAGAAATGAACTGTCGGGTGATTTAAGAAGCGGCCAGCTTAGGCAGCTGGTACATATTAAGGCTCTATTTCTTGCAGTGAGCCAATGCGCGGCCGAAAATAAGAAACACGCCTGATGGTTGTTTCTGGAAGGAAGTCAAATACCAGCGGCTCGAAGCGGTAAAATACTTCTGTAGCTAAAACCGTTTCATTATCCCGCATTGTGATGGTATCGGGTAGATCTGCCGGATCGCCTTCAAGTCCCAGCTCACTCACTGCTGCAAATGTGCCGCCGCCTGACCGTTGCCAAAATACTGAAAGCGCTATGTCTTCCGTCTGGCTAATAGCAGATACAATCGTGGCTGTGTTTACTGGGCTGCCATAAGGCGCCAGTATCTGGGGCACCACTTGGAAAATATCAGCCATCACAGCTTCAGATATTTCTTCGTCTCTTGTCACTAGATCAGCAATGGTAACCACCGTGTGCTGGATCTTCATGTGCAAGATCAAGTAATTCCCAACTTCAAACATACCGGCCAGCAAACCTATATATAAGGGCAAGCTCAGGGCGATTTCGGCTAGGATACTTCCTTTCTCCGAACGCTTTAGTCGTTTGAGTAAAATGTTAATACGGTTCATTGCGAACCGCCACTGTCGCTGAAATATCGATAGACTTATGGGCCCAGTTGAGAACGCCCGTCAGGCTACTAGCATTGTAGGTGATGCGGTACACGACGATATCACCGCCACCGCCAAGACCTGCTGATCCCATGTCATCATCCCAGGAACCGTTACCGTTCACATCATTAAACGGTTCACCAACGTCCCAATCACCGCTGCCATTTTGGTCGGTGTAAGGCTCTGGCTGGCCAATGTTGGCGAATTGCTCGTAAACTAAGGTTTCGATGTTCACCGTATCCATGTTCACACGGCCAAAGGTTTGTTTTTCGATGATTTCGCGCATTTGTTCTTCGCGGGTAGAGCCGTCAGAGGTGTCGCCGGTTACGCCAAAGCGGGACGCATGCAGCACCGCGTTTTCTACTGCGGCTGTTACAAAAAGAAAGTTGCCTACTTCGAGTAAGCCGAAGATCATAGAGAGCAGTAAGGGCAGGCCAATAGCGGCTTCAACAACTGCGCTGCCATCTTCTGAGCGCTTCAATTGCTTTAGTGATCTGCGACGCTTGGGCGGAGCAACAACCTGCTTCGGTCCGAACAAACCTTTGAACGCCTCTTTTATGTATAGAAGCACGTTCATTTAGAGAGGCGCAGGTTCGAAAGTTGCCTGCCTATTGTGTCAAAGACATCTTCCAGTTCGTTGTTTGACGGCGCATGGAAGTAATAGGCGGCTTTTGTGGCACAATTTTCAAATGCTGTACGAGTGGCTGAATCGGGTGAACTGCCAAATGTGATGGCATAGATAATGACCCCGTCAGTTTTTATGTTACCGCAGGTTTCATCAAACCGGTCATCCAGCTCGTCACGGGCGGCGCCAATGCTGCCGTATCCCCAATTAGCGATGGTGCCATATGCAGTATAGTCTGACCCGCCAAGTGAACCGCTCCGGGAAATAAACTCGTTTTTACCGTCTGTAAGGATGACAAGTACTTTATCCATATAAGGTGTATCATAGGCGAGAGGTAATTCAGCTGGCGTATCGCCACCCCAAAGCCCTTGCCAACGTGGGCTTAAAACACGCCATCCCCATACAAGGCCAACCGGACTTGCTGTGCCACCAAAACTCCATGGAGCCATTTCATCAATGGCCTCCAGCACAGTTTCCTTGCTTCCACCAGCGGTAATATTTCTTGCCCGCAGCCTCTGTTCGGCCCTTTTGCATTCTGGCGGCTGTTCGCCTCATTAATAGTGCGATTACCGTCGTCATCTATCCAGTCGTTGGCGGCATATTGGTTGGGTTCATCTTCCCAGTACCACGGCTCGATTGGTTGTTCGTCTGGCGGTGCGTCAGTCATGTCTTCATCGCCATTTCTGGCTAAGACACATCCCTTCCAAACCGTTGGATCAAACTCACTTGTATCAATGCGGTTTTGGCCTGCGGCTGTTAACCAGTCTTCATGGCTGTTGCCTATGTTTACATGGGCAACATAGGGCACTACGCCAACCCAGAGGTTGTTACTTGTGTCCTCATCGCCGTACACGGTTTCTACCAGCTGCTCGGCAGCATCTTTGGCCGCGCTCATTTTGCCATTATGCCGCATAGAGCCGGTGTTATCCATTACGATCACTAATTCCATGCCCCGTGTTTCGCGGCTTATTTCAGTGCTGGCACTCACCGTGATTTCACTGAGACCAAATATCTGCGCAAAGGAAGCTTTAACAGTAGCACTGGCGGTCAGGGTGATAAGGCTATTGTCGTCATTAACAGTTACTGTCATTTCACTGGAGGACACCAAGCCTTCAACAGCAGCGATGTTAGCGTTGAAAAATTCTTGTGCATCAGCTGTCATATCATTTACTGACATTGCATGACCTGCGGCTAAGCCAGCGCTGTCGAGCGATTTTTGCAAAACATCTTTTACAAGGAAAGCGCGTGATCCATCAATGGATACACCAGCAGCACCGGCCAGCAGGATAATACTGCCAGCCACAAGTGGTAGAAGGCTGCCGCGATCATCTTTTATGAGGGACTGTAAAAATTCAGCCGCCCGCTGTTTAACATATTTGCAAAGTTTAATCATTATTCTACTGCCTGATTTGTTGCAGTCATAATGAAGAACTCTGCTTTAAGTTAAGTAAATCTTTGCAGTCAATTTTAACTAAAAACGACGCGTTATTCATCGGCGGAGACCCGTCGAATGGGCTCTATTACTTTTCTATCTCATTGTATTTAATGGATAATACCATTTAGTAATTTATCGACCGAAGGGATGGTCTCGAAGTTTGATGATAATTTGAACGAATATCTTTTTTGGTTTTCAATCATGTCACAGTTTGATGTCAGCGCTTTAAGGATTACTAACTCTTGGAGTCGGAAAGTAAAAAATACTTGTTGTTCGCAGAAAAATTATGGAAGCTGTGATCAGTTTTTCTGAGGACCAAAGTTTTAGAAACCAAAAATACCTACTAGCAGGGCATGTTTGAAAATTTGGCCAGCTTTTTTGTCTAATTGACAGCAAATGGAATGTGATGTGAGCGAAAACCAGATACCTAGCAGTGAGCTGCTTGCTAAAGCCAAAGCAGTTCGCCGGGAAGCCCCGGAAGATGCTGTTTTTGACTATTTTAACTCCTTTGATGGGGAGCAAATTCGTTTTGCTAGATTTCCTGCCAGTCAGGTAGATGAGCCTAAAGGCACGGTTATTTTTGTGCCCGGCCGTACCGAATTTATTGAGAAATTCCTCGAAGATGTGCATGTTTTTAATGAACTAGGGTTCGCATGTGCGGCCATGGATTTGCGCGGGCAGGGCATGTCACACCGGCCGCATAGAGACCGCGAAAAGCATTATGTGCGCAGTTTTGCGCCGCATCTATCAGATATGAAAGCGCTGTTTGATCAAGCGTTAGATAATAAAATGCCAAAGCCCTTCATCCTTATGGGCCATTCAGCAGGCAGTCATGTGATTTTGCGTTTTCTGGCTAAACACCCGGGGTATGCTGACGCTGCAATCACCGTATCGCCGATGGTACGCATATTTTTGGGCGGCGTGCCGATGTTTATGGCTAAAGGCCTAACATGGGCCATGCGGCATATTGGTCTTGGTACAAAATATATTGCGGGGCATTCCGCTTCTAAGGAAGGGCGTTGGGGGTGGCGTAAAATGCTGACGCATGACGAGGATCGCTTTAGGGATGAAGATTTTTTCATTCACAATAAGGACGGAAGGCTGGCCGTAGGCGGTGCGACATATAAATGGCTATGGGAAGCCATGAAGTCGACAGATATGCTGAATAAAGCGGGCGTTCCGGAAGCCATCAACGTACCGGTACTGGTATTTCAGGCTGGCGAAGATACGATTGTGGATAATGCGGCACAGGACGCGTTCGTGGCACGAATGCCAAATGCGACATTGGTACGTGTTGAAGGCGCTATGCATGAAATCCTGAAAGAGACTGATGACCACCGGGCCCAAATTTGGAAAGGTATAAGTGAATTCATTGACTTGGAAAAAGGGCCAGAGTTTAACAAATCGGCCATATAAGCGCTTTGTGTGATAAACAGAGCGCGTAGCTCATCCAATCCCTTACTTTAGCCGCTGGCCCTAATTGTTGGCTAGAATCTCAATGATTTCGGCAGTTAGGCCAGGATTGCCAACTGCTAACAAGCGCCCGCGGTCTCCTGCAGAATTTCCTTCCCAGTTGGTTGCCGTACCGCCGGCACCGCGAACAACTGGGATGAGGGCCATCATATCATACGGTTTAAGGCCGCTTTCGGCGACAATGTCTATGTGCCCCGCGGACAGAACTGCATAGGCATAGCAATCAAGGCCATACCGAACCAGACGGCTATTTTTCAATAATGTTTGAAAAGCGCCGTATTCGCCTTCGGTAAATAAGGCAAGGTCTGTTGTACTGACTGTTGTTTTATCCAGCGATGGGGCTTTGCGTGTGGTGATTGGCCGGCCATTCAGTGTGGCGCCGGTTGTCCAGCCCAGATAGCGCTCTTTCAAATAAGGTTGGTCTATGACCCCGATGACAGGTTCGCCCTTATGCTTGAGCGCAATTAACGTACCCCATGTCGGTAAACCTGAAATAAAAGCGCGCGTGCCATCGATTGGGTCAAGCACCCACTCAAAAGGGCTATCTGTAATTTTTTTGCCGTATTCTTCCCCAAAAATTGAATGGTCAGGAAAGCGTGCGTCAATAAGAGCGCGAATGGCTTTTTCTGCCTTCTTATCAGCTTCAGTTACTGGATCAAAGCCAGTGTCACCTTCTTTATTGTCAACAGTCAGGGGCTTTTTGAAATAGGCTAATGAAACCTCGGCCGCTGCGTCAGCAAGCTCACAAGCGAAGGCTTTTAGTGCTTCAATTTTTATACCGCTGAGTTCGTCTGACATTATGCGCCCTTTTTAATTGCTCGCCAATTTGCTAAAGCACCGACTTTAGACCATAAATGTGGCCTTGTAAGCAACGACCAATTAGGTCGCGAGAGTTAGATGTTAGAAACTGATTTTTTAATCATTGGTGCAGGGATTGCTGGCGCGAGTATTGCCTATAGGCTTGCGCCAGAGGCAAATGTAATACTGGTCGATATGGAAGCGCAAGCTGACTATCACACCACAGGCCGGTCTGCGGCCTTTTACGCGGAGACTTACGGTGGTCCTGCGGTTCAACCTTTAACTACGGCCTCTAAAGAGTTTTTATCATCCCCGCCGGAAGGTTTCACCGCTTATCCTCTGATGCATGAACTGGGGGCACTGCATGTGTTCCGTACGGGGCAGGAAAGCCAAGCGCAACAGCTTTTTGCCAGTCTGCATCAAAGCTTGCCCGATGTTGTGATGCTGGACCGGAATCAAGTGCTGGGTAAAGCACCACAACTAGCGCCGTCTGATATCGCAGGTGGTGTTTTCGATCCCGGCTGCAGCGGTCTAGATGTCGCAGTTTTGCATCAAGCATTCTTGAGAGCAGCTAAAAAGGCTGGTGCAAAAACACGTTTAAATACAATGTTGAAAGGCGCGGAGTTTGTTAGAGGCCTGTGGCGAGTGGAAACCACGGATACGGTGATCTCTGCTAAGGTGCTTGTCAATACCGCGGGTGCATGGGCCGATAAAGTGGCGGAGCTATGTGGTATTAAACCTCTGGGTCTGCAGCCACTGCGCCGCACGATTGTTACAGTAGATACCCCAGATGGGCATATACGTGCGGCCCAAAGCCCTATCATCATGGAAATTGGGAAAGAGCATTATTTTAAGCCTGAAGGGCAAGGGTATTTACTCACACCCGGTGATGAGATTTTAATGCCACCATCAGATGTGCAGCCTGAGCTGGAAGATGTAGCCCTTGCCATTGAGCAGTTTGAACAGGCAACGAAATTATCTGTTAAAAAGATTGGTGCAAAATGGGCTGGGTTGCGTACGTTCGCCTCAGACAGGACACCTATAATTGGCTATGCAAGTGATCATGAACATTTCTTTTGGTCAGTTGGTCAAGGCGGTTATGGCATACAGACTGCACCAGCATGGTCAGATTTAGCAGCCACGCTAATTACGAGAAAAAGCGTGCCTAACTATCAGGTGAAATGCGGTGTTCGGGCAGAAACTTATGACCCTGCCCGATTTTTTAACATGACCAGAAAGAACGCAAGCGCTTAGCCAGCAGTGCCTTTCGAGCCCCCTCTGATTTGACTTTTAGTAGCGCTCGTAGCGGCGGCCATAGTCCATGTCACGGCGTAATTCTTCATTACGATATTGACTGAGCGCATACACCGCCCATATGGCAGCAACTGGCCAGCCGATAATGGTTACCCACAAAAGGGCGCAAAAAATGCCTTGCAGGGGTCGGTCAATTGTAAAAAACGCTATGGGTGGTAAAAAAATCGCCAATAAAAGGCGCATTTGTCTCTCCTCTATCTTCGCTGTGTGTCGGTATTTTTATTTTATTTTATACTAATAGACGTGGGGGAGATGCGGCTCTTTTTCAAGAGGCATAAATAATCCGCCTTAAGGTAGATTATTTAGTATCTGCAGGTTGATTAGGTGTGCTATTCACTGCTCAGTTATTTGGGGCTAAGGGTGCTTATTGAGGGGCGAGCAGCGATTATGATCAATTTTTTACGCAATTTTAAAGTTAATGCACGGATTTGGACACTGACAGTTTTATCCTTTCTTGGCATGTTGTTGATTGTATTCGAGTACTCAGGGCTTGTATCCGAGTTGAAGGCCGGAACAGTATCTGCTTCGGAATTTGAAGCACACCAAACAACCGTGTTCATCATTGTCGGTGCTTTGCTGGCTGCAATTCTTGGATTTTCGTGGGCTATTACGTCAAGCATCATGTCTCCACTGCGACGCTTGCAAGCAGAACTTACCGCATTGTCTGAAGGCAAGTATGACCAGCCTGTAACTGATATGGATCATGCTGACGGCATAGCCGGCATGGCACGGGCCGCTGAATTCCTTCGTAAAAATTCACTTGAGACAGAACAGCTGCGAGCTGATGCTGAAACAGCACGCGTGCAACGGCAAAAAGAAGAACATGAATTCGAGCGACTTCGGCAGGAAGAAGATAGCCGTCGCCGCGATGCAGAATTAGCACAGCAGCAAGCCCATGCCGCCGAACGTGAGAAAATGCAGCATGAATTGGCGGGTAGCTTCGAAAGTGAAGTTTCAAATGTC
>JAESTR010000079.1 GCA_016763495.1 Kordiimonadaceae bacterium | reverse complement strand
TTCTGAAACAGCAACTAAGTTGCTGGCGCTGTCGCTTGACACAAAAGCCGAAGGCGCGCCCGGTACTTTTGAAGGGTATGGTGCGATTTTTGGCAACAAAGACCGCGACGGCGACATCGTGGTCCGCGGTGCTTTTGCGGAAAGCCTCAAAGCAGGCATGCCAGCGCTTTTGTGGCAGCATGACCAGAAGGCTCCCATTGGTAAGTTTGATGAAGTGCGTAAAGACGACAAAGGCCTGTTTGTGAAAGGCCGCCTTGCCATGACCGGCAAAGGGCTTGAAGCATACGAGCTGCTAAAAATAGGCGCGCTTGATGGGCTTTCAATTGGTTTTGTAACCAAAGAGGCCACCCGTGACCCAGCCACCAAAACCCGTACCATTTCGCAGGCTGATTTAATGGAAATTTCGCTGGTCACTTTCCCCGCTAATGAGCTTGCCCGTGTGAGCACTGTAAAAGCCGCTCACTTTGATAAAAAGGACGCTGATATGCCAGGAACAGATATGCTCGATACTAATGTGCCAGAAACCGGCGTAAATACCGCGCGCTCATTTGAACGCATGCTGCGCGAAAATGGCTTCTCCCGATCCCGTGCCAAAACCATCACCGCCAAAGGCTTCAAAGCCACAGACTTCGCCGCTGATGAAACCGCGGAAATCGCCGAAATGGTGACGGAGTTGAAAGAGCGGCAGGTGTTGTTGGAGAGTAAAAAAGGTAAAGGTGGTTCTGGTAACCAGGACAAGCTTGAAGCCATAGAGAAAATCGTTAAATTAATTTATACAACCTATAAGAAGGTGGTTCCCACTTCCGGCACTATTCAACTGAGAGAAGGGGGTTCAAAAAAGTTTCATTTCGGTTACAAGAGCTTTTTGAGGTCATCCACAAAAGTAAAAGTAGTGATGCCTAACCCTGGGTTTCACCATTTTACGTGTAAGTTAGTCTATTGGAAGTGGGGATCTAATGGACCCGTAGAACAGGGCCAAGAACTATATTTCGATGGACGCCGGGCTAACTTAGATACAATTCTTAGGACTGGATTACCTACTGACTCGAAAGCTTGGTTTGGCCGAGTGTTTGAAAAAGAAGGGTTCGATGGTTTACGGGGTAGATTGGAAAATTTTCTTTCCAATCCCATCCCTGAATGTGAACTCATTTACCATAAGTTCTTCCTAAAGGACCCTGAAGTAGCTAGGGGAATGGAGAAAGGTGCGAAGACTTTTAAGGTAATCGCAAGGTAGAACTGAGAAACACGACACTTTTAAATAGTGATGAGAGTGTTTAATGAATTTGGGACTTAGTCCCTATCCCAAAATTCTTTCATTAGTAAATCCCACTGAGGTATTTTGTGCACATCGACGTCGCTTGTGCAGCCTTCTATAGGGAGATCAGTCATGCCGTTGGTTAGGTAAAATTGGAAACTGTAAGTCTGGCCAAATGGTACTTTCAGGATGAAGTCAAAATCATTAGGGTCAGCTGCTATTTTTTTTGCATATTGTTCTGCCCCTTTTTGGGAAACCCAGAAGGATTTAATTCGGTCAGCGCCGGCTTCAATATAAAACCGTTGTTCATAGCCTCTGAAAGAATTTTGAAACCTTTCCTCGGAAGTTATGAATGTGGAACGCAGTTTTTCTCGCTTCTCAGGGGTAAGCTTAATAGCGACATCAAAATGCGAACTATCATAGGCCTGCACACAAACTTTTTCATAATCTCTCTTGTAAACTTCTAGGGCTATTTCTTCCCTATAAAAAGCTAAAGGGCGAGCATGTTCAGTCGCGCTGTCTTCATCCATGAAGGCGGCGTTTACTTGGTAATTAGTGTAGTAAGAATAGGTGTCTTCTTTATATTTTTCTAATTCCGCTGGAGGCTTTGGTGCAACACTAAAAGACCACATGACATATAATAAATTGGGCCCGAAGACCGCGTATACATATGCACACACAGCAACTAATGTTATGACTGTCCCGACTGCACTGCCTTTGATAAACTGTTTCATGTTTTGGCTCTTTTTTAAAATGGGACTAGGACCAGATCTCATTCACTAGTTCGTCCCATAGAGGAATTTTCTGCGGGTTTACATCGTCAGAACACAATTCAGGGCCTGCTTGGTTTCCATATTGACGCATGAGAGAAAGCAAATCGTATATTTCTTGTTTCTCAGCAGAGATTGTGAAGTCCGTCTTATAATTGTCGGCTGTTAGTAATTGCTTGTAGGTAGTTGGGCTTGAGCTGCTTGTGTGAAACATCGCTAAAAGTTTGCTGTTGTTTTCAACTAGGAATTTTTTCTCGGTCTCATCACCTAATAGGGAGAGTAATTTCCCTTGGGTAGGCGCAAGTAGTGAAAATGCCGCTGTGATGTTAATATCACCACTTGGTCCGCTATCCATTATAACGTTTTGGATGCATACCCTGTAAATATGATAGTCTTGTAGAGTCACAGAAGGATTGAGTTCTGTGAATGTGATACCTCTATTTTTCGTGTATTTATGGCCTTCTGCTGCACCTATTAGGCCGCCGAATTTCATGCCGGGGTAACCTAGTTTCGTTTCGTTATAAACAGAGATATTGACAGGCAGCTTGTTTTCCTGATGCCTAGCTACTGCTCGTTCTTTAGCTATCTGTTCAAGCTTATCATCGGAGAAACTTGAATTTTCTATGAAGGGATCATAGGCGATATTAGCAGAGACAAGAGCAATGTAGCCTGCTGTGGCAAGACCAAATCCGGCAAGAAACTGTTTCATATTAACCCCCATAAAGCTTAAGTGTGACGGGCATCATACCTGATGCGAAATGACTATGCTCTATACTTATAATTCATTTACAGTTCATATAGAACCGCTAAGGTTGAATGATTGTAAAATAAAACCTTATGGGGAAGAGTAATGAAAAAATTGGTAATGACGGCGCTGGTTGCAGCTGCCTTCGTGGCGCCGGCGGCCAGTGCGCGTGATAAAGTGACAGTGGAATATAACGGCCAGTCTGAAAAAATGTATATGGACAACATCAAAGAAATGTCTGTGTGCGCATTCAAGCGCAAAGTGTCTGAAAAGTTCGACATTAAAATGAAAAAGTTTGATTTGAAAAAATCAGGCACAAAATTGAGTGAAGATAAAACGCTGTATGGCGCCTATGTGCGGAACAACGGCAAAGTGCAAGTTGTTGAAAAGGGCCATTCAAACCAGTGCTGATACTGCCCTAGTGGCATAATGTAATATCAAACCCCGCGCCGTAAGGTTGCGGGGTTTTTATTTGGGTGCTGGCCTGCGTGATGCAGGCACGCGCCCTTTTTGTTGGTCCCCATCTGCGTGATGCAGGTTGGATATCGCGGCCAAAACCAATCTGGTTTCACCCTTGTTGAAACCTCCCTACTTTTAAATAATGAAAGGACAGACAGGATGGAAATCACTGATCTGAAAACCGCGATTGACGACTATTCAGACGCAGCAGAAAACGGCATCATGGACCTGAAAGGTCGCCTTGATGACATGGAAACAAAAATGGCCCGCCCCGGCAGCCATGAAGATGGCTTTTTCGGCGCTGACGACCGCGAGCATAAAGCTGCTTTCTTTGATGGTTTTATGCAAAAAGGCGACGATACAGCCCTGAAAGTCCTTGAAACAAAAGCACTTTCTACAACAACAGGCGGCGACGGCGGCTATGCCATTCCAACAGTGATTGATGCTGAAATTGAAAAGCAGCTGCGTATTCTTTCGCCGATGCGCGCAATTGTTAAAGTAAAAACAATTGAAACCAGCGTTTATAAGCGCCTTGTTAACACATCAGGCACGACGTCTGGCTGGGTTGGTGAAGAAGCGGCTCGCGGCGAAACTGATACGCCGAAGCTGAAAGAAATTGTAATTGAGCCAGGCGAAATTTATGCCAATGCTGCCGCAACGCAGCGCGCGCTTGATGATATGCA